>DATEMX010000364.1:0-9691 GCA_035275365.1 Polyangiaceae bacterium
CCGCCTCCGCGCGGAGCGCGGGTTTGGCGAAAGTCTGACCAGACTTTCGCCAAACGGCACTCGTTTGGCGAGACGGAGAGGGACCCGAGGCGGGTAGGCCAACGTCGCACGCGCTTCTTGACGCTCTCGTGACGAGCCCCATTTGAACCCGTGAGGCTCACCCGGGCGGGCCCGATCCCATGGAAGAGATGGTCGTAGGCGCCTTCGTGGTGGTCATTGCCGGCGTGCTTTGCGCCTACGCCATCCGCGCGATCGCGGTGGGGCGTGCCGTCGACGCCCGTATCGCGCGCGAAAACGGCACGATCCTGCTCGGACGGTTTCCCATCGAGGCGCTCCATTGGGCGGCCCGCGCTGCGGGATTCTTCCTCGTGCGCCGCAAGGTTTCGCCCGACGTGCTGACACTCATGTCGCTGGCGATCACCGTGGTGAGCCTGCCCCTCGCCGCGACGGGTCATCACCTGATGGCTGGGTGTGTGTTTCTCTTCGGCGCCGCGTTCGACGCCCTCGACGGCATCGTTGCTCGGGCGCGAGGCCTCGCGTGTCAAGCCGGTGAGGTCCTCGACGCCATCGTCGATCGGTATGCCGATGCGGCGCCGCTCTGTGGTCTGGCTATCTACTTCCGTGCTTCGACCAGCGCGCTCACGGCCGTTCTCACGGCGCTCGTCGGATCCATGATGGTGAGCTACGTGCGCGCCAAGCACGAAGCGGTAGGCGTCGAGCTACCTGGATGGCTCATGCGGCGCGCCGAACGCGTCATTTATCTGAGCGGTGGTCTCATCTTGGGACCGCTCATCGGCAGGGTAGGGATCCCGGAGGTCACTGAGCCTCGCGTGCTGCTCGGGTTTGTCTGGCTCATCGGCATCCTCTCGCATATCGCCGCCGCGCGGCTCACGCTGCAGGGCCGCGCCATTCTGGGCACGGAGAGTCGGTCGAAGAGGCGTCCGTGACGGATGCCGCAGTGATCGCGGAGCGACTCTCGCGCATGCGGGTCGAGGCGATGACGATGGCGCGAGCAGCGCTCTCGTCGTTCTTGGCGACGGCCGTCGACGGCCTCGTCTACCAAGTGGTTCTCTCGTTCACCCTCGGACTGTACGGAGGGGCGGCGTTCGCCGGCGCTCTCATGGGCGCGGCGACCAATTATACGCTCAATCGCGTGTGGACCTTTCGCGGGCCGCTCTGCCCGGTGGTGCGCCAGAGTCTCGAATACGCCGCTAGCGCCGCGTTCACCTTTGCCGGGCTCCGCGCGCTGCTCTGGGTGCTCGTCGAGCGCGTCGGTGTAGATCCGAGGATCGCTTGGCTGCCGGCCAAGGTCCTGGCGTTCCTCGTCATTTCGTACCCTCTCCAGCGTTGGGTCGTGTTCGGCGAACGCCCTTCGCGCCTCCTCCCGAGGTTCGTCGGGCACGTGCGTTCGCTTTGGCCTGGCTTCGGCTGGGCGGCGGTATTGCCTTTCTGGATTTGGGTCGCATTCTGGAGTCACCTCGGGTCCTTGCGGTGGGATCATTGGGCGCTCGCGGCCACGGCGACGCTGCTCGCGTTCGGCAACGAGAAGACCAAGCGGCTCTTCGTGGGGCTCTTGCCGATGTCGGTCGTGGCCTTGTTCTACGACGGCATGCGGCTCTTCAAGGGCGCGGGCCTCAGCGCGGCTAGCGTGCATGTCTGCGATCTGCGCGCGGCCGAGGTTCGTTGGTTCGGTGTGGGAACGGGAGCGTCGCGCGGCACGGTCCACGACTGGCTGCAGGCGCACGCCGTCCTGCCGCTCGATCTCGTGTGCGCCGTGCCCTACGGGGTCTTTCTCTACGTGGTCATGGGCTACGCGGTCTATCTCCTCTTTCGCGACTTCGTCTCCGAACAGCGGTTCGCCTGGGGTTTTCTCGCTCTCAATCTGGTGGGGTTCGCGACCTACCAGCTCTATCCCGCAGCGCCGCCCTGGTATTTTCACCGATTTGGTTGCGTCGTTCACGTCGGTGCCCTTCCCGACGCGGGACCCAACCTCACACGGGTCGACGCTTGGCTCGGCGTCCCCTATTTCGCCGGTTTTTACGCTCGATCGAGCGACGTGTTCGGTGCCGTGCCGTCGCTGCACGTGGCCTACCCGCTTCTCATGATTCAAGTCGGCTGGGATCGCCATGGGCGCCTCGGCCGCGCGCTGCTCGTCGCATTTTACTCATGGATGTGCGCCGCGGCGGTGTACCTCGACCACCATTGGGTGATCGACGTGATCCTCGGCAGCCTCTACGCCGTGTTCGTTTACCAACTCGTCAAGCGGCTCGTCCTTCGACGGAGAGCGCTCGCGGAGGCCTCTGAAATGGTGGAGCATGTCGAAGAACGCGGGTAACCATCGTGAGAAAAGCCCGCGCGTGCGCGCCTACGTTCGCTGGGTGCTCCGGCACGGCGCGAAGCTTTGGGCCATTGCGCTCGTCATCGCCGTCCCGGCCGTCGTGCGCATGGTCGGTCTCTACGTGCATTTGAAGAGCGATCTCGATGCACTCTTGCCCGTGAACGCGCCCAGCGTCTTGGCCCTCGACGAATTTCGCCAGCGCATGCCGGTCTCTCGCTATCTCGGCATCGTCGTCGACGTCGGTTCACCCGAGAACCTTCACGCGGGCGAAGCCTTCCTCGATGCGCTCGCCGCGCGAATCCGCGACTACCCGAAGGATCTCGTCTCCGGCGTGCGAACCGGCGTTTTCGCGGAGCAGGAGTTCTTTCGCAAGCACGGTGCGCTGTACGTCGATCTCGTCGACCTGACCGAGCTCCGCCGACGCATCGAGGCGCGTCGCGACGCCGAGGTCACCCGTTCGCTCGGCCTCAATCTCGATGACGACGAACGCCCGCCCCCCGTCGAAATTTCCGACCTTCAAGAGAAGTACGAAAAGCGCTTCGGGGCCGTCAATCGCTTCCCCGACGGTCGCTTCTCGAACGCCGAGCAGAAGACCACCCTCATGCTGGTCGAGGTCTCTGGCTTTGCGACCGGAACCGACGTCGGGGGCAAGGTCTTCGCGAGGGTCGCCAAGGACATCGAGAGCATCGGCGGCACCGAGCACTTTGCGCCGAACATGCGCATCGGCTTCGCGGGCGACGTCGCCATCACGGTCGAAGAGCTCGATGCGCTAGTGGGCGACCTCACGATCTCGTCGTTCTTGGTCGTGTTCTTGGTCCTCTCGGCGATCTACGCGTTTTACCGATGGTGGCCGAGCATCCCGGTCTTGCTCCTGCCCCTCGGCCTTTCGACGGCGTACACCTTCGCGATCGTCACCTTGCCGCCGTTTCGGCTCACGAGCCTCAACTCCAACACGGCCTTCCTCGGTTCGGTCATCGTCGGAAACGGCGTCAACTTCGGCATCATCCTCTTGGCGCGCTATCGCGAAGAGCGCGAGCGCGGGGCTTCGATCGAGGACGCCTGGACCACCGCCATCGCGAGCACGCGCACCGGCACCATCGTGGCCGCCGCGGCCGCGGCGATCGCCTACGGCTCGCTGATCTTCACCCAGTTTCGCGGGTTTCGTCAGTTCGGCACCATCGGCGGGATCGGCATGTTCATGTCGTGGGGCATAGCCTTTCTCCTTGCGCCCTCGCTGGCAGCCCGCCTCGACAGGAACGCGCCGCGCCCCAGGGCAACCGCGGCCTCGCCCTTCTTCATGGAAGGCCTGGTGGTCCGCGTGACTCGTCACGGACGTGCGCTGCTCGTCGTCGCCGCCGCGTTCACCGCGTTGTCCGTTGCCCACGTCCTTCGGTTCAATCGGTCCTACGTCGAATCCGATTTCCTCCGTGTCCGCCGGCGTGACTCGGAGCAGATCGGCGAGGGCTACTGGGGTCGCCGCATGGACGCGCTCCTCGGCCGCTACCTGACTCCGCTCATCATCCTCACCAACTCTGCCGACGAAACGGCGACGATGGCGCAAACGCTGCAGAAGCGCGCCCAAGAGCCTCCGCTGTCGGCCTACGTGACGTCGGTGCAGACGATCGACGACTGGGTGCCGACCGACCAACTGGCGAAGATCGACGAGACCCGCGCCATCCGCGCCGATCTCACGCCGCGCGTGCTCGGGAGCCTCGGCCCCGAACAGCGGCGCCTCGTGGACCAGTTTTTTGCGGGCTTCGCCTTCGAGACGATCACGAAAGACGACTTGCCGTCCTCGCTGACGATGGGCATGCGCGAACAGGGCGGACGCATGGACCGCTCGGTCTTCGTCAACCTGCGCCCTTCGCGCGATCTCTGGAAGGGCCAGCCCATCGAACAGCTCACGTTGGGGTTGCGCGGTGCGGCGAACGACGTGGGCCGCGAGCTCGGGCTGCCCGCGCCCAAGGTGGCGGGGTCGATCCCGCTGTCTTACGACATCATCACGTCGATCGAACGCGATGGCCCCGTCACGACTTTGATAGCGCTCTCGGGGGTGGTCCTCCTGGTGACAGTCATCTTCCGGTGGACGTCGGCGACGGCCCTCATCATCGGCTCGCTGCTGATGGCCGTGATGTGGCTGGCGGCGACGGTCATGTCGATCGGCATCAAGATCAACTTCTCGAACTTGGTCGCGTTTCCCATCACGTTCGGGATCGGCGTCGACTACGCCGTCAACATGATGGCGCGGTACCGGCAGGAGACGGCGGCGACGCTCGAGCGCGCCATGGCGCAGACGGCGAGGGCGGTGGCGATGGCGTCGCTCACCACCATCATCGGCTACGGCTCGCTCTTGCTCGCCAAAAATCGCGGCCTGTTCTCGTTCGGCGTCGTGGCGGTGCTCGGCGAGGTTGCGTGCCTCTCGTCGGCCCTCGTCGTCTTGCCGGCGCTCATTTCGGCGCGCCTACGAGTGCTGCGATCTCGGGGAAATCCTGATCCTGAACAGCGCCCTTCACGATACAGGCGATCTTCCCCCGCGGATCGATGACGAGCTGCACCGGCAGCGCGGGATCTTTGGCGACGCCCGCGCGCGAGAGCCAGGTGTCGCGCTCCTGGCCTTCGCGAAGCCAATAGGTCGCTCGCAAGCCCGTCTCCGGCTGGGCCGCCAAGAATTGCTCGAGCTGCCGCTCGTCGTCGTCGAGCGACACGAAGACGAGCGAAAGCGGTCTCCCCGTGCGCGCGAGCCGTACGGCCATCTTGGAGAGCCGCGGGAGCTCCTCCTTGCACGGCCCGCACCATGCGGCCCAAAGGTTCACGAGCGTCCATTGTCCCGTGGACAGCGCCGGCGCGAGCGTCTTGGCGCCGAGTGCTGCTTTGCGCGACAGCGCCGCCTTCGGTAGATCGCGCGGCGCGCGCGCGTCTTGTCCCTCGCATAAATGGCGAGGACCCGAGGGCACGGGCGCGGCCGTCACCGACGCCGGCGGTGATGACGGCGCCAGAGCCGCGTGGGGACCGGAAGGCGCAAGGACGATCTCGCTCCGCTCGCGGGGCAGGGGAGCCACCTTCTTGCCGGCGTCGCAGCTCATCGCCCCGACGCCCAAAGCGCCGCCGAAAAGCCACGTCGAGACTTGCGTCAGAGTCGACAATCGACCCACGACACGAAGGCGCTGCGGTTGATGGATTCGGTGTCGCACTTTTCGCCCGCGCGCGAGGTCGACCAATTGCAGAAATCCTTGTCGAGCTGGGCAAACTCGTTGCCGAGCCAGAGGAGACCGACCCGCTTCTCGAGCTCGGGATCGGCGAATTTCTCCTTGATGAAAAACTGGATCGAGTTCGCCCGGCGGTGCGAAAGGGCGCGGTTCGACTCGACGCCGCCCGTCTTCGAGGCGCGGCCGACCACGAAGAAATAGCGCGCACCTTTGCGATCGAGCCAGCGCTCCTCGATGATCTTCTGCGCGCTCGCGTCGAGATCTTCTTTGCCGTTGTCGAAGAGCAGCACGGCCCCGCGCTGCCGAAGAGGCGCAAAGAGCTCGTTGAAATCTTGCCCGCTGATGGAGGCGAAGGTCTTCACGTCGGCGGGCTTGCATCCGCGGCGCGCCTCGCCGTCGGCGAGCCCGCACGAGTGCAGCACCCGTTCGAGCACCTCTTTGAAGCGCGGTGTGCAATATGCTTCTTCCGCGTTGGCGGCCACGGCGACCTTGGCGCTGGACTTTGGCGTGGTGAGGCGGTCTTTGGCAGAGCTCACCGTGGCATGTACGGTGAGCGACAGGGTGCCGAGCGCCACCACCGCCGCCGCCAGTCCACAGACGACGGCCGTTCGTAGCTTGCGTGGGTCCGACTTGACGACCAGCCCGGAGACTGGTGGGCCGCCGGGGCGGAGCTCGGGGTTCATCACGGGACGACCTCGGGCGCGAGCTCCCGCAGCGTGTACCTGAGACCGAGATCGGTGTCCTCGTCACACACCTTGAGATCGCCGAGGTACACCTGCGGCATCGAAATGGGGATCGAGTTGTCGGCCGCGAAATGGAGCTCGTGGTTCAGTTTGAGCTTCGTCGCCGGCGTGTCCATGCAAGACAGGAGCGCGGCGCCCCACCGGCGGCCGATGACCGAGCGGAGCGCGGCGTCGCCGCCCGTCTTCGCCGCCGAAACGAGCTCGTCTTGCTCGTCGTAGGCCCAGTCGAGCACCTGGCGGGCTTGCTCGCCGCCGCAGATGATCGCCTTCGAGACGGTGCAGGCTCCTGGGTGCAGGCGCGAGGTGAGCATCCAGTTGCAGTCGCTATCGAGCGGGAAGAGCGACATCTGGATCTCGAGGCGGTCGAAGGCGCCTTCGGCCACCATGCGCTGGTGAAACGCTCGGCACGTCGGGCAAAGGGGGTCCTCGAACAGGGTGGCTTGGCGCACCGAGCTCGGGGTCCTCATCTTGATGAGCGCGCCATGCGTTTCGATCGGCCTGTCGAGCTTTCCGCAACCCTTCAAGTAGGGCCTTTGGTCGGGTACGGCGCGGGCATAGACGAGCGACGGCAAGAGCGTGCAGGCGAGGAGCCCCGCCGACCACAACGCGGGTGGCCCCCACTTGCCGGCCGGCCGGCCCGACCGCTCGAACGCCGCGCGAAGCGCGATGAACGCAGCCACGGCCAGAAGGGTGGACGCGAAGTAAATGCCGAGGCACGTGCGGCAGAGCGAGCCGAGCCTCGTGACCGAAATCGTGAACATCACGAGCGACACGCCGAGCGGTGTCATTCCCAATGCCGCGAAGAAGAAGAGGGCCTTGCGCGACGCCTGCGATCCGGCCAGCAAGAGGTACACGGCAAAGCCGAAAAAGAACGAAAACGCCCCGATCGCGAAGAGCGAGATGGGGATGCCGCCCCAATACGCGCCCCGAAAGAGCGCCGAATAGGCGCTGTACATGGCCGCTCGACACGGATTTTCTTCGTCGGCGCCGGTCGTCACGCCGGGGATGAGGCTGCAATGGACGTCGTGCAAACGCCGGTCGATGTGCTGAGCATAGTCGACGCTCGAATACGCGGCGAATGTCAGCCCTAGGATTGAGCCCACGAGCGCCACGATGGCGAAGGCGCGATTCTCCTTGGCGCCCATGACACGAAACTCGTTCACCACCGTGTGTCTACCATCATTGTCGGAGATTGTGGCAGCGTCGATCGCCGCGACGCCAAGGGGGCCGCTACGCACGCCTGCCAGGGCGTCGTCCAGACCACAGGCGCGCGGGACGATGCGTGCTAGATGTGGGTTCGTGTTGATCCACCAGGAGAAACTCGAGGTGTTCACCCGATTGCAGGGCCCCGTCGACGTGACCGACCGAGTACGGGAGGTCGTGCGCGCGAGCGGGGTCGAGACCGGACAGTGCACCGTGTTCGTTCAGCACACCTCGGCGGGGCTCGCGATTCAAGAAAACGCCGATCCTGCGGTGCTTCGCGACTTGAGCTGCTGGCTCGCGAAGGTGGCCCCCGAGTCGCCGGAGTGGGAGCACGACGACGAGGGCCCCGACGACATGCCCGCCCACCTCCGCACGGTGCTCACGCGGTCGTCGGAGAACGTGCCCGTTTCGCGGGGCACGCTGGCGCTCGGCACGTGGCAAGCCTTGTATCTCTGGGAGCATCGAACGAGCCCGCACCGGCGAAATCTCGTCGTCACCGTCATGGGCCTCGGCGCGCGTCCCGAAAGGGCCGGCTGACGTGCGGGCATGGCTCCTCGCGTCCGGGGTGTTCTTGGCGTCGAGCAGCGCATCGGCGTTCTGTCGAACGACGGTGTGTAAGCCGAGCGAGTCCTGCCCTCCCGACCAGCACGGTTGCCCGTCTGGCCAGGTCATCGCGTGGCCGAGGGTTTGCGTTTCCTACTCGCTGCAATATCGGGCCTCGCGGCAGGTTGACCTCGAGACGGCCACGAAGGTCGTCGAGAAGGCGTTTGCCGCGTGGCAAGAGGTCCAGTGCCCCGGTTCGGGAATGCCGCCGTCGATCGCCGTCGCGCCCGCGCGAGGCACCGTGGCGTGCACCATCGAGGAGTACAACCAGACCGACGGCAACGCGAACATCATCGTCTTTCGCGACGACAACTGGGAGTCCGAAGACCACGAGCCGAGCGCCCTCGCGCTCACGACGGTGCACTACAACAGCAAGACCGGCGATATCTATGACGTCGACATGGAAATCAACGGTCAATACCGGCTTTCTACGAGTGAAATGCCGGGCGACGCGTACGATCTGCAGTCCGTCGTCACCCACGAGGCAGGGCACTTTTTGGGGCTCGCCCACTCGGAGGAAGCCGACGCCACCATGTACCTTCAGTATTCGTCGGGCAGCGTAGCCTTTCGCGATCTCAGCGACGACGACATCGCCGGCATTTGCGCGATCTATCCGCCGGAGCGCACGGGCGTTTGCGACTTCGAACCGCGCAAGGGCTTCTCGCCGGAATGCGGCATCTACCCCACGCAAGGCGGGCGCTGCTCGGTGTCGCGGGAGGGGACCGCCGTCCACGATGGCGCGTCGATCGGCGCGCTCACCTGCGTGGGGCTCTGCGTCGGATTGCTCGGTGCGCGGCGGCGCCGGTTCCCGGCGGTTCGTTGACCCGTGCTCCGCTGGCGGGCAGCGCTGGCCTCGTGCTGGGTCTTGGGGGCGTGCAAACCGGGCGCGAGCGCCGCGCCGCCCGACGCCAACGCGATCGCGCCGCTGACACCGGCAGAGGCCCCTCGCTCCTCGCTTCGCGAAGAGGGTGCTGCATCGACGGCGGATTCGCAGGCGCCACGACATCGAACGAGCACGACCGCGGTCGAATCGGCGCGACCCATATCGCCGTCGCTCGCCGCGCAGAGCCATGAGCCCGTGCCCGTCGATCGAGGAGCCGAAGTCGTCCTCGATCCGCCAACGGTCTCGGGCGGCGTCATGGGGGACATCGATCCGGCGCTGCGCCGTTTCAAGGCGGGCCTCAGGGCGTGCTACCTGCGCTGGCTCGAAGAGGAAGAAGAACAGTCGCCCTCGCCCTCGTCGCTGACGCTCCGCATCGCGGTGGCGTCGAACGGCGGCGTTCGCTCGGTTCGAATCGAAGGAGCCAGCGACGCGGCGGCGCTGGGTGCGTGCATGTCGCGCCGGGTCGAGGTCGCCACCTTCGCGCCGCCCGTGGGGGGCGCGGCCGAGGTCGTCGTAGCTTTGCGGCTCCTCGCGCCAGGGCGTCGCTGAACGATCGCGGCCCTCCCAGATTCTGGGGCGTGTCCCTGAATTCTGGTACCCGTAAACGTGCCCGTGCCCGTGCCCGTACACGAAGGTAAGCAAGTTCTGCGAGGAGGAGCCGATAGGACGGAGTGGAGCTGGAGCACAAGAAACTGGATGTCGGCTGCAGAATCCC
>DATEMX010000365.1:0-11862 GCA_035275365.1 Polyangiaceae bacterium
CGAAAAACGCTTCCTCAATACGGGGGCGCTCAAGCTCGGCGTCAATGTCGGCTACCGCGGGCACACGCAGTCCGATCCGCGCTTCGATCAGATCGCCGCGGGCCCCGCCTTTCAGTACAGTAACCTCGTCACTGCGGGCGCAGGTGTCGCCTACCGCATCCTCGAACCGGTCGATCTCGTCGTCGAGACTTACCTGACGCAGCAGGCCAGCGGCAACAGCGCCTCGGCGGTGAAGCTCTCCAACGAAGTCGTCGGCGGCATCAAGGTTTTCGTCGAACGAAACTCGTATTTCATGATTGGCGGCGGCGTCCGCACGACCGACGGCTTTCAGGCGGCCGATCAGCGCGGCATCATCGGCTTCATCTTCGAGCCTTCGATCGGCGATCGCGACGGCGACGGCTACAAGGACGACGTCGACAAGTGTCCCGACGACCCCGAAGACTTCGACGGGTTCCAAGATGCCGATGGTTGTCCCGATCCCGACAACGACAACGACGGCATCCTCGACGTCGATGACAGGTGCCCGAACAACCCGGAGAATATGAACGGCGTCGAAGATCACGACGGCTGCCCCGAGGGCACCGACGGCGATCGCGACGGCGACGGCATTCCCGATTCGCGCGACAAGTGCCCGGATCAGCCCGAAGATCGCGACGGGTTCCAGGACGCCGACGGTTGTCCCGATCCCGACAACGATCACGACGGCATCCCCGACAAGAAGGACCAGTGCCCCAACGATCCCGAAGATCGGGACGGGTTTCAGGATGCTGACGGTTGTCCCGATCCGGACAACGACCACGACGGCATTCCTGACGGCAGCGACAAGTGCCCGAACGAGCCGGAGACCTATAACGGGTTCCAGGACCAAGACGGCTGCCCCGACAAGGGCAACGTCATCGTGCAGGACAACAATATCTTGATCCTGCAAAAGGTCATGTTCAAGACCGGCAGCGCGGAGATCCTGCCTGAGTCGAACGGCATCCTCGACGCCGTCGCGACGACCGTCATTCACCATCCGGAGTTCACGCTCCTCGAGGTGCAAGGGCACGCTGATGAGCGCTCCAACGACGACTACAACCTGCGCCTGACCAAAGATCGGGCGTCAGCGGTCGTCGAAGCGCTCGTCCAACGCGGCGTTCCCCGCACGCACTTGCGCTCGCAGGGTTACGGCGAATACTGCCCGCTCGACGAGGGTCACAACGACGTCGCTTGGGAGAAGAATCGCCGCGTCGAGTTCAAGGTCCTCCGAACGCAAGACGGACCGACCGGCGTCGAGCTCGGCTGCAAGCGTGCGCGCGACAAGGGCGTCATCCCGGCGGCGGTGCAGTGAGTACGCTGCGATCAGCGCTCGCTTTTTCGCTCGCGTTGGTCACTTCGTGCGGCTCGAAGGCGAGCGTCGCCGTCACCCCTTCGATCGGCGATGCCAAGGTCACCCTTGTGGGGGCCTCGGTGCTGGCGTCGTCGCTGCAAGGCTCCTTTCGGTTGCACCTCGAACTCGGCGTATACGCGCCGGGGGCAACCGACGTTACGCTCGTGGGCTTCGAGCTCGTCGGGGCAAGCGACCAACAATCGCTCGTTCTCCTGAAGACGGTCGCCGCGCCGCCCGCGTCCTCTTATCATCTCGAGCCCGGTGGCCAGCGCGACGTCAACCTGACGATTGCCGAAAAAGAGGGTGCCACGGCGCAGGTCATCGCCGACCCGGCCCCCCTTTGCGCGGCCAAAACGGTCCAGATTGCTGCCTCGATCCACGACTCGGCGAGCGGCCAAACCACGCCGACCCATTCGGCACCGCTCGTGCTCGGCGGTTGCCCCTGAGCAACCGCCGCGGCTTGCCGCTCGGCGTTTACGTCGGAAAGATACAGTGAAAGAGCTCCGCCCTGCTGGCGACGTCGAACTTGTGGAAGATGGAAGCGATGTGGTGCTTCAGCGTTTTCTCGGTGTTGCCGGTGACGCCGGCCATCTCTTTCGTCGACAATCCCTTGAGCAGGAGCCGAGCCACGTCGCGCTCTTTGGCCGTGAGCTCGGCCCGTTCCAAGGCGCGCTCGACGAAGTGACCTAGGCCCTTCGGTTCGTCCCAGACCGAGCTCAAGGCGCGGCTCAACTCTTCGGCGCGGAAGGGTTTTTCGAGCAAGTAGGTGGCACCGTGGTTCAACGCTTCCTTCACACGCGTGAGATCGGCGAAACCGGTGATCACCAAGACGGGGGCGCCGGTGGGCTGCAGCTCTTTCACGAGGTCGAGGCCACTCGGCGTGTCGGGGCCGAGCATGATGTCGGTCACAACGGCGTCGAAGGTGCGGCGCTCGAGCGCGCGCCTTGCTTCGTCGACCGTTTTGACCCAAGTGCATGCTATCGAGAGGTTTTGCAGACCCGAGCAGAGCATCTCGCCGGCTACGTCGTCGTCTTCGATGAGCAACACTTGCCGCTGGGCGGTGCTCCGCGTGCCTTGTGGACCGTGGCGGTGGTGCCGCGGCTCGAGGTGCCGCGGCTCCGGCGGAATCGATGCATCGACGCCGAGCGGGGGGCGTGAAGCCGGTGTTTGGGGAATCCCGTTGCTCTCGCCCCGGAGGGCGTCCGAATTCTGTGGTGCGTAGGACGTTCTCATCGCAGTCATTGTCGTTGTTCCCCTTTGGGCTCCCCGCGTGGACGAACCCGGAACGATTTTCAAACGGGCGCGGCCGCCTCGACCGAGACCCCTTCGAGCTTCGATGAGCAACGACTGTTCCACAAGTCTGATGTGCTAACCGGTTACAGTTTTCGTCCGCCCGGACCACCCGCAGGTTGTCCCGACACCCGGCTTCGCATCCGAGGCGCTTAACCCTGCAGTAGGCGGCGACCCGACAGGTGGCTGACTAGGTGGATGATCCATGCGGGTTCGCCGCCCTTGTTCACGAAGTGGTTCGTATCGCCGGGGCTCGCCGCGGCGATGAACGGTACGTTGGCCATCTGCGTCATCATCACGATGGGGAGGTCGGCGTGCCGCGCCCGCTTGCGGATGTGTCGCGCCAGAGCTCGCCCGTCCATGACGGGCATCCGCAAGTCGACCATGACGACGTCGAAGGGCTCGTCCTCGAGGAGCCGCAGCGCCGAGGGCCCCGACGTGCAGGGCGTGACGTCGATGCCCGCGCGCTCGAAGTGGAAACAAAGCAAGTCGAGGTAGTCTTCGTCGTCGTCAACGGCCAGAATTCGCATCGGCTCTCTCCCGCGTCGCTGCGTTCTGCGGGCTCGTTCTTGTTCTCTCTGCCTGGTGCAGTTCTTCTCGGTCGCAAGCGCGTCGTTGGCCCACCACGCGACGCCCGGTAGACTGAGATGAAGGTGAAGAAGGAGCGGCATGAAACGGGCGAACACCAGCGTAGCGGGCGAGGACGACGCGGAGCTTTCGTTCGGCGAATCCCCGGCGCTCTCCGGCGAGGCGCTCGACGCCCTTCGCCGTGACCTCGCGCGGTGGCGATCCGGGCCGGTGGCCGAGGCGAGCCGGCGGATCGCTCCCCGCTCGACGAAGTTTTCGACGTGGAGCGGCGTCGAGGTACCCGATCTGGCGACGCCGGCCGAGGGCGCGGTCGACTATTCGTCCGAGCTCGGTTTTCCGGGCGAGTATCCGTTCACGCGAGGCGTACAACCGACGATGTACCGCGGTCGCCCGTGGACGATGCGCATGTTCGCGGGCTTCGGAACCCCCGAGCAAACGAACCGGCGGTTCAAATTCTTGCTCTCGCAAGGGCAGACGGGGCTCTCGACCGCCTTCGATTTTCCCACCTTGATGGGGTACGACTCCGATTCGCCCAGGGCGCTCGGCGAAGTCGGGATGTGCGGCGTCGCCGTCGACACGTTGCGCGACGTGGAAATCCTCTTCGACGGCATCCCGCTCGATCAGGTGACGACGTCGATGACCATCAACGGCCCGGCCATCGTCCTCCTGTGTTTCTACATCGCCCTCGCCGACTTGCGCGGCACGCCCCGCGACAAGATCGGCGGGACCGTGCAGAACGATTGCCTCAAGGAATTCATCGCCCAGCATGCGTGGCTCGTTCCGCCGCGGCCGGCCATGCGCGTCGTCACCGACATGATCGAATTTTCGACGCGGGAAGTGCCGCGGTTCAACACCGTTTCGATCAGCGGCTACCACATCCGCGAGGCCGGCGCGACGGCCGCGCAAGAGCTCGCGTTCACGCTCGCCGACGGCCTTGCCTACGTGGAGAGCTGCCTCGAGCGCGGGCTTCGGGTCGACGATTTTGCGCCGCGGCTCAGCTTCTTCTTCGACGTCCACAACGACTTTTTCGAAGAGATCGCGAAATTTCGCGCGGCGCGCCGCATCTGGGCGCGCATGATGAAAGAGCGCTACGGCGCGGCCAAGGCCGAGAGCATGAAGCTTCGAACGCACGCGCAGACGGCGGGGGTCTCGCTCACGGCGCAGCAGCCTTACAACAACGTCGTGCGCGTCTCCCTGCAGGCGCTCGCCGCCGTGCTGGGTGGCACGCAATCTTTGCACACCAACTCGCTCGACGAGACCTTCGCGCTTCCCACCGAAGAGGCCGTCACCATCGCGCTTCGCACGCAGCAAATCATTTTGGCCGAATCGGGCGTGGCGAGCACCATCGATCCCCTCGGCGGAAGCTATTACGTCGAGTGGTTGACGAGCCGCCTCGAGGCCGAGGCGCTCGAGACCATCGAGCGAATCGATGCTTTGGGCGGCATGGTCGCGGCCATCGAGAAAGGCTACCCGCAGCGGGAAATCGCGGCGTCGAGCTACCGCTTTCAACGCGAGCTCGAGAACGGCGAACGGATCATGGTCGGCGTGAACCAGCACGTCGACGAGGCGGCAAGGCCCGATGGCAAGCGGGGCGGGCCGGTCGTGCCGACGCTCAAGATCGACGGCGATGTACAGCGTATTCAGCGCGAAAATCTGGCGAGGGTGAAGGCCCAACGTGATCCCGGCCGCCATGGCGCCGCGCTCTCGGCCGTTCGAGACGCCGCTCGAACGGGAAAAAACCTCATGCCCTCGATCATCGACGCCGCCAAGGCCTACGCAAGCGAGCAGGAAATTTGCGACATCTTGCGCGACGAGCTTGGAACGTACACCGATCCCGCCGAGTTCTGACACCTTCAAGAAAGACGAGCATGATGCCCTTTTCGATCTCCCCCGCCGATCTCGACGCTGACATAAGGGCCTTTCACGCGGCGCGCGCCGCGCGGATCTCGGACGAAAAGGGATGGCTTTCGGTCATCGAAAAGGTGTGGCTGAGCGACGGCGTTTACCGCATCGGGGCGGCTCCGGGATCGGAGATCGCGCTTCCCGGCGATCGCGCGCCGGTGGTGCTCGGCACGTTGACCGTGCGAAAGGGGGTGGTCGTGCTCGACGTCGCCGACGGCGTCGATGCGCGCGCGCGAGGCGAGCGCGTGTCTTCGCTGGAGCTCCGCTCCGACGCCGATCTTCACCCCGACGACGTGGTGAGTGGTCCTTTCACGCTGCAGCTTCTTCGTCGGGGCGACGCCGTTGCCCTTCGCGTGCGCGACGCCGCGAGCCCGGCGCGCCTCGCCTTTACGGGAATTCCTTCCTACCGTGTCGATCCCGCGTGGCGCATCGTGGCCGATCTGGAGCCTTATGCCGTCGAAAAGGAGGTCGTCTACCAAGACGGCGATGGACGGCCACAACCTTACCGCTCGCCGGGCGTCGCCGTGTTCGAGCGTGAGGGCACGCGCTTTCGCGTCGAGCCCGTTTGGGAGAACGATCGAAAGCGCCTCTTTCTCTTGTTCGGCGACGCGACCAATCGCGACGAGACCTACGGCGCGGGCAGGTTTCTCTACGCGCCCTTGCCTGAGCTCGGGAAGGTCCTCTTGGACTTCAACAAGGCTTTCAACCCACCTTGCGCATTCACGCCGCACGCGACGTGCCCGCTGCCCTCGCCGGGCAACCGACTCCCGCTGCGGATCGAAGCCGGCGAAAAACGGCCGTCGTAGTGGCGCGCACACCCGAAGCTCGCCTTATTTAGGCCGGCGCTTGGCGGCCTGGCTGCCCTCGCCTGGGATCGCAGCAACGCCGTTCGAGCTAGAACACCGAGCGGCGTAACCTGATCGTGTTCTAGCGCGACTGGATCAGATCTCGGGCGCGGCGAAAGGCACCACGAGCCCTGCGACGTCGCGCCGGAAGCGCTTGAATTGGTGGTCGGCCTCGGGAATGCTCGCCACCTCCGCGCCGAGCCGCTTTGCCAGTTGCTCGGTCTCTTCAGGAGTGCAGAGCTCGTCTTTGCCGGCCGCGACGACCTGCACGAGGCCGCGATACTCGCCGAGCTCGATGCGCATCACACGCGGCGAGGGCGTGACGAGCGAAACGCGGTCGACGCCGCCCTCGTTGACGGCGGCGGCGTACCCCGGCCCCGTGCCGAACGAGATCCCGACGACCGACACGGGCCGGCGGTGCACGTGCTGGCGTACTTCGCGAATCGCCGCGCGCGCGTCGGCGACTTCGCCGGTGCCCGCGCCATAGGCGCCTTCGCTGTGCCCGACGCCGCGGAAGTTGAACCTGAGCCACCCGATCCGACCTTGGCCACGCTCGAGCAACCGCTTGGCGACGACAAGGACGAGGGCGTTGTGCATGGTGCCCCCATAGAGAGGATGCGGGTGGCAGATGACGACCACGCGCTGCGCCGAAGGGGGCAACAGCCCGAGCCCCTCGATGGCCAGGTCGTCGTCGGTTCGAAAGAGAAGAGACCCTTCACCGGGGAGGTGTACTTCGGGTGGCAGCTCGGGCTTGGCGGGGGGCGGGGGAAGATCCATAGAGCTCGTGATGGCGTGGTGACGCGGAGGCGGTGCGTAGGCTAGCATGCAGGCCTCCTCTCCGACGCTCCCGGACCGGATTCTTTGGTTGACAGGTTGGAAAAGGGGACAATAATTCCGCGCAGTTTCAAGGAGGCGCACGTGTCTCACGATCATAGCCGACTGCAGGACGACGCCATCACTCGTCTCGCGGCGAACATTGCCCGCTACCGCGCGGGGGAGCTGACGGCAGAACAGTTTCGACCTCTTCGCCTCGGAATGGGCGTTTACGCTCAGCTCCCGCATGTGAAGCACATGCAGCGGATCAAGATCCCCGGCGGGGTGCTCACCTCCGATCAGCTCGACGCCATCGCCGACGTCGCGGCGCGGTGGGGTCGTGGCAGCGCGCACGTCACCGTGCGTCAGGACATCCAGATCCACTACCTCGAGCTCGAAGATTCCGTCGAAACGAGCAAGGTATTGGCCAAGGCGGGCGTCACCACCGTCGGCGCTTGCGCCGACAGCGTGCGCAACGTCACCGCGTCACCCTACGGGGGGGTCATCGAAGACGAAGCGTTCGACGTGACACCTTTCGGTCACGCCATTACGAGCCATTTTCTCTTCCACGAGATGAACTTGAAGCTGCCGCGCAAGTTCAAGATCGGCCTCTCGGGAAGCATGCGCGACGAAGCGCAGGGGATGATCAACGACATCGGCCTCTTCGCGCGCATCACCGACAAAGGGCGCGGATTTGCAGTGTACGTTGCGGGTGGGCTCGGCTCGACGCCCGAGATTGCCCATCAATGGCTCGATTTCGTGCCGGAGGCCGACGTCCTTTGCGCGTGCGAAGCCATCGTGCGCGTGTACTTTCGCGATGGCGAGCGAAAAAACCGCAAGAAGAACCGCATGAAGTTCTTGCTCCGGGCGCTCGGCGAGAAAGAATTTCTCCGCCGCCTCGACGAAGAGCTCAAGGTCGTCCTCGCCGAGCGTGGGCCCGCGCTGCGAGAGGCGCTCGCCACCTATCGCCGCGAATACGCGGAGCCGGCGCCCAAGCCTGCCGAACCTGGCGAACCGCTCGGCAACGGCTCATTTTCTCGCTGGAAGCGCACCAACGCGATCGCCCAAATTCAGAACGGCTACCACGTCGTCACCATCAAGCTCCCCCTGGGCGACGCCTCGGCCGAGCAGCTCGTCCGCATCGCCGAGCTGGCGAGGCAGTTCGGTAACGGCACGGTCCGTGCGACGAACCAGCAGAATCTGCTCCTTCGGTTCGTTCCTTCGATGAAGCTCTACGCGCTCTATCGCGCGCTGGTGGAGCTCAATCTTGCGGAGGCCGATGCGCTGCACATCACCGACGTCGTCACGTGCCCCGGCACCGATTATTGCTCGCTCGCCATCACCCAGAGCATGGGCGTAGCGGCGCGCATCCGTGAACACCTCGAGAAGGGGTCGACGCGGCAAGACGCCGACGACGTGATCAGCGAGCTAGGCAGGTTCGAGATCAAGATCTCGGGCTGCCCCAACGCTTGCGGGCAACACCAAATCGGCGACGTCGGGATGACCGGCCTCATGGTCACCGGCAAAGACGGCGTCGAAAGGCCGCACTATTCGCTCCGCCTCGGCGGAGCCGTCGGCACGGGGGCGCGCGTGGGATCGCGCATGTCGGGTCGCATTCCCGAAGAGGAAACGCCGGCCGTCATCGCCGCCATCGCCAAGTATTTTCTCGCTGAACGGGCGGGCGGAGAGTCGTTCCGCGACTTCATTCTGAGGGTCGGTGTCGACGCCGTCGGCAAGGTCGGCTTGACCGAGGCGCCCGGCGCCGTGTAGCCCTCGGGGCTCGGCCGCGTCGTTTTCGAAACGCTCAACGCAAGGCCCTCGACCTTTGGGTCCTTCGTCGCGCGGCGACGAGAAAAACGACGGCGTTAGAGCGTGGCCACCTTGCCGTGGTCGCCGGGCACGTTGCGGAGAGCGTCGCGCGTATCGATGATGAGCTGCGCTTCGGCGAGCATTCGCGGCCAGTCGAGCGCTCGGTGGTTGGTGATGACGACGATGGCGTCGTAGGTGGCGAAGCTCGCGAAGGGCGACACGCTCGAAAGCTTGTGGCCTCCTTCGTTGATCTCGGGCACGTGGGGATCGACGTAGGAGATGTTGGCGCCGAGGCGGATTAAGCCGTCGATGACGTCGAAGGCGGGGGACTCGCGCACGTCGGAGACGTCGGGTTTGTAGGCGACGCCGGCGACGAGGATCTTGGCGGCGCTGACCGACTTCTTGCGGCTGTTCAGCGCGTCGGAGACGCGCGACACGACGTATTCGGGCATGGCGCTGTTGATGGCGTCGGCCAGCTCGATGAACCGCGCCTGGAACTTGAGCGAGCGCAGCTTCCACGACAAATAGAGGGGGTCGACGGGGATGCAGTGCCCGCCGAGGCCGGGCCCCGGGTAAAACGGCATGAACCCGAAGGGCTTGGTGGCGGCCGCTCGGATGACCTCCCATGCGTCGATGCCGAGGCGACGCGACATCATCGCCACCTCGTTGACCAACGCGATGTTGACGGCGCGGAACGTGTTTTCGAGGAGCTTGACCATCTCGGCGCTGTCGGTGCTGGAGACGGGTACGAGCGTGTCGATGACGTGGGAGTAGAGCGCCTTGGCAACCTCGAGGCATTGCGGGGAGGTGCCGCCGATGACCTTGGGGGTATTGCGCGTCTGGAATTTGACGTTGCCGGGGTCGACGCGCTCCGGTGAAAACGCCACGAAGACGTCCTTGCCGAGCTCGTAGCCCTTCGTCAGCTTGGGAACCAAGACCTCCCGAGTGGTGCCTGGGTAGGTCGTCGATTCGAGCACGATGAGCATGCCTTTGTGCTGACGCGCCGCGATTTCTTCGCTCGCCGACACGATGAAGCGCATGTCGGGATCTTTCGTCTTGTTGAGCGGAGTGGGTACGCAGACGATGACGCAGTCGGCCTGGCCGAGCACCGCGGGATCGGTCGACGCGGAGAGGAGGCCCTGCTTGACCAGCGGTACGAGATCGCTCGACGAGATGTCGCCGATGTACGATTCGCCCGAGTTGAGAAGGCGCACCTTGATCGGGTCTTTGTCGTAGCCGGTCACATGAAAGCCCGCGCGCGCGAATTCGAGGACGAGCGGCAGTCCGACATACCCGATTCCGATAACCACCACGCGGGCTGATCGGTCGCTGATCTTCGAGATCAATTTTGAGTGCGTCAACTGAGCCTCCTTTTTCATGATTCCAGTGTCCCCTTCAAGATCGCGAGAGGGCCGTCACGAAGCAAATACACGGTCTCTTCCCGCCCCACGAGTTTTTCGAGCTTTTCGATGCCGCGTGCCACTTCGATCACGTCGCCCGCGCGGTGCGAGTCGCTGCACGCCGCGTCGTAGTAGCCCTCTTCGAGCAACGTCAGCGCGGCGCGCTCGGTGGCCCGCCCATATTTGCCGGCCAACGACGCGACGTCGAGCAGGAGCACGGCGCCGCCGTCGAGGAGGGGCTCGAGCACGCTGGCATCTTTCCAGACCGGCTTGTAACGCTCGGGGTGCGCGAGCACGGGTCGCAGCTTCTTGAGACGCAAATCGAAGAATCGATTGGCGATGCGCGCCGGGAAGGCCTCGGTGGGAAACTCGACCAGCACGGCATGACCGCCGGGATACGGCAGCCCCTGCCCAGTCATGAGTCGCTCGAAGACGACGTCGTCGAAATAGTGCTCCGAGGCGAGCCCCACTTCCGGAAGGCCGCTCTCGCCGAGCACGGCGCCCATGGCGGCGAAAGCACCCTCGAGCGCTGCTTTGTCGTTGTCGAACATCGAGGGCCGCATGTGAGGCGTGGCCATGACGAAGTCGAAGCCTGCCCCGCGCAGCGCGCGGAGCATGGCCACGCCCTCCTCGGGACTGGGCGCTCCATCGTCGATGGAGGCGATCCAGTGGCAATGCAAATCTACGAAACCCCTCACGGCCTCACGCTTCTATCATCAGTTGCGTGTCGGGCGCTGCCATTCGCGGGAAAAAATGGCGATGGTTTGGCGATCGGCGAGCGATCGGCGAGCCAGAAGCCGCTCGCGTTAGAAGGCTGAGAAGCTAGCTAAACGTTTGTAACAATAAAACTATTGCAGCCGGCCGACCAAGAAACGTACGAGGGCGGCGCATTTGGGCAAGAGCGTTGCGACTTCGATGCGTTCGTCCCGGGTGTGGAATCCGCTGCCGCGCGGTCCGAGGGCATCGATGCAGGGGACGCCCAAGGCCGAGAGCGTGTTGGCGTCGGAGCCCCCCCCGACGAGTGGCGCTTCGACGGCGCCGAGGCCCGAAGCCAGAGCGCAGGCGGCGTACTCGTCGAAGAGACCCACGCCGGAAGGGGAGCGCTCGAAGGGAACGCGGGAAACGCCGCCCGAGAGCTCGATGCTGGCGCCGGCGACGCTCGCCGCGGCCCACGCCGCGGCGCTCTCGAGCTCGGCCACGAGCGCTTCGCCGTCGCTGGCGGAGACGAAGCGAATGTCGAGCTCGGCGCGAGCAGTGTCGGGCACGGTGTTGCGCGACTGACCGCCCTCGATGCGTCCCACGTTGACCGTGATGCCGCGATCGTAGTGAGTGAGTTGCTGCGCGCGATCGACGAACCGCCCGAGCGCCCAAATGGCGTTGACGCCTTCGTGGTGCAGATTGCCCGAGTGCGCCGCGCGCCCGCGCGCGACCGCGGTGACGTTGCCGGTTCCTTTGCGCTGCGTGACGATGGCGTCGTTCATGCGCCCGGCCTCGAAGACGAGACCGCAGCACGCGCCGCCAGCGATCCTCCGGAGGAGCGGCGCTCCTTCGGGGGACCCCACTTCTTCGTCGCTCACGATGACGAAGCGCACGGGCAAATGCGCGAGCGCACCCGTACGCGCGAGTGCCAAAAGTGCGTAACCCGCGACGAGGAGGCCGCCCTTCATGTCGAGCACACCCGGCCCGAGCGCGAGTGGGCCTTCGCGCCGGTAGCCTTCGAACGTGCCCGGAGGAAAGACGGTGTCGAGGTGCCCGACGAGCGCGATCGGCGCGCCTCTGGCGGCCGTCGAAAAGACGAGATGGTCGGCGAAGGTCGCGCTTTTTTCGACGGTGCAGTGAAGCTCGC
>DATEMX010000366.1:0-7520 GCA_035275365.1 Polyangiaceae bacterium
ACGACGCGCCGTCTTAGTTACATTGTGGGTCCACTCGAGGTGGGTGGATGAAAAATAGTGTTGCGTCTTACGTCGTGGCGCTGAAGGATTTGACGGAATTTCGCGAAGTTGCATATCGCTCAGCCTTCATGTCCTTGTAGATGATGTACTCTCCGATGTTCTCCTTGTTGTCGATGTACCTCCTGCTTTCTTCGCTGATGATCATGTCGACCTCGCCGGCTTGATCGCACGGCCTGACAGCAAGCCGGGTCACTTACAGTTTGGGTGTTTCAAGGCCGCTGGGCGTTGCGAAAGTATGCGGGCGTAAATTTTCGCTCGCATTTTATGCCCCTGCGCTTGTCAATCGTCGAGCGGTCTCAGGAGCCGTTTGCCGGCAGAAGGAAAGCAATCAACAAACCCTTCGTCGAAAAAAGCCTGGGTACACGGGTTGTCATCATGCAAATGGGCAAGATCTTCATTCCCACGAATCCAGGTGCCGACAGTCGGATTGCATACCCGCTGAATCAGCGGGTCCCATTGACGGACCGCCATATAAGTATTCGGCCACCCGGACGGGAGGCCGTCACTCAAGTTGAAGCCACCCCACGCGATTGGAGTCGCAAGCACCGTCGCGGAAGCATCGAGGGCTGTGCCGAGGAGATTCAGCAATTCCTCGGCATCGCCGCCGTCGACGATTCCGCGCTGCAAGAATTCGCGAATTCGGAAGACGTGGTCGATCATTGTTGAAACTCCCGAAAGTGCTGGGCCAATCGTTCACTCTTGGAATTGTTAAGCGTATTGACCTGTTTTCTCCTGACATTGCCTTGGGTGCTCCCCCTCCACTCGATGCGACCATTCTTTCGATGCCATCGGTGGTCGAACACGCGCACTGCGGCGCGGTCTCCCATGAGATGTTTGAGAACGATGGCAAAAATGAGACCAACGGGGCCGCCGCCCGCGACGAGCACGCGAAGCGCGCGGTCAGCCGCGTCGCTCTGGAGGAGGCGTCTGCCCGTGGCCGAGCAAAGGCCGCGCGGCCGGACGAGTTGGTCTTCCGATGCGGCCGGGGCTTTCGCCGCCGAGCAGGTGCCCAGCGAGCCTGCCACAGTCTCGGAAACTGCGCTGTTGCCATGATTGAATCCTTCGACGCGGAAACGGCCGCTCTGCCGGAGATGCCGTGTTGGCCCTCGCCGCAGTTGCCATTCCCCCTCTGCCCAACTACATAGCTGTAGCTCCGATTCGCCACATGCTCGGCATTGTGTCCTTGACATCGGGGAACGGAGACATGACTCTCTCCATTGGCTGCTTGACGAATAGGAGGTCCCATGGCTTCAATCGACTGGTTGCAGCTCGTTGAGTGCGAAAGAACCGACGTAGCGCGTCCTGCCGCGGAGGAGCCCGGAGCGCGCCTTGCACAACCAACCTTGATTGAGCTAGACGGCGACGAGCTCGTCTTCGGGCACGATGAACCTGTCGTTCTCTATTCTCGAGCGCTCACTGTGCGCGGCGCCGAGCACCGGCTGGTCTGGGAGGCCACGACACACAACGAGGCACTGGGGACGCCCGAGTTCATCGGTTGCGCCGAACTCGTCAAGCGCTCAGTGCTCTTGCAGCGGCTGGTCGAGCGGGCGGACAATCGGTGGCTCTTTGTCCCCTGGGATAGCCGCTGGATCGAACTGCACCCGGGGGCCGCCTCGTCGAGTGAGCGGGTTCGCGACTTCGCCGCGGAACGCGCCCCTTGCAGGCCCGCGGTCGAGCACAGGCTGGAACGGCAAGCCCGTCGCGCGACTCGCCGCAGGTATCTTCATCGCGGAGATGGTGAACCAGCACAAACATTGGCTGCGACGTGCGCCAAAACCGACGCCGCCAGCACCACGGAGTGATGTTGAGGGGCCGCTAGATTTCGAGGACGCCGAGGACGTGGTCGCTGCGCGGCTCGATGAGCCCGATGAAATGATCGACGTCGTGTCGCAAGTACGAAGTCTAGTGCGGGGCGAAAGCGATGGAGAATGCGTTGCTGCGAGCGTCCTTGTCGTCGCGAGTGTGCAATGCCGGCTCTTGAGCGATATGGAGCGATCGGAGCTCCGCTCCATT
Organism: Polyangiaceae bacterium; assembly: GCA_035275365.1. Taxonomy (GTDB): domain Bacteria; phylum Myxococcota_A; class Polyangia; order Polyangiales; family Polyangiaceae; genus DASWDH01. The sequence goes on from DATEMX010000366.1 coordinate 2,074, forward strand.
CTCCTGGCGGGACGCGAGCAGGCTCGCACGGGTACGCCATGCCGCGAAGCGATTGATCGTGCTTTGACTTATCTTGAAGAGGGCAACGAGTGGAGGTGATGGTCGGTTTCGTGCAGTCGCCGATAGTCTAAAGTCAAAAGTTAGTGAGCCTGCTCGTTGTGCTCGACGCCGTCCAATCGATGAAGCGCTGAACGGTGGGTCGCCGCTGGAAGGTCAGCCTAGAACGATGCTCACCGGCGCGGGCCGTATCTGCACGTGCCGGCCATTGATTCCGGCGCTATAGTCCTCTCGTGGAATCGGTTCATCGTCGTCGCCTGGTCAGGGAGCTAGCAGCCCTTCCCGAGGAAGAGCGTCGTGTCGTGGTGCAGGAGGCCGACACCGAAGCAAGCGAATCAGAGCGTTCGCCCCGTCGGCGGCCGACGCTGCCGTGGAGCTCGCTGCGGGCCGTGATCGGCATCGTGCGCGGCGAGCCGGCTGACGCCGTCGAGGACACGGGCCACCTCTACGATGGCTGACGTCGTTATCGACGCGAACGTTCTGGTCGCGCTCTTGTACCAGGCAGACGTCCATCACGACCGCGCTCGGCAGCTGGTCGATCGTCTCGAGCGCGACGGCAACACCTTGGTCATGCTCGATTTTCTCGTGTACGAGGCGGTGTCGGTCTTGTGTCGCAGGGCGCGCGAGCGAAAGACAAGCCCGCCCGACCTTGCCACCGTCCTTACCGCGGTACGGGCATGGTTTCGTGACGGTCAGGTACAGACCGCAGCCCAGGAGGCGACCCGCTTCGTGGACAACGTCCTCGACGTGGTCGATCAAACGGGTGGAGTGCTCAACTTCAACGACGCCCTCGTCGCTGTCTTGGAGCGCGAAGGCTTGATCGAACAGTTCGCCAGCTTCGACCCGGGCTTCGACGCCCTGCCTGACTTTCGGCGCATTAGCTGAGAAGTTGCGGCCGGCTAAGCGCCGAAACGAAATTCCAGGTTGACTGCGCTGACGCCTTCAAACGCGAGGTCCTTACGCCACCAGCTCGGCCACGAACTACTCCGAAATCGCCCAAATGCCCAATTCCGTGTGGTCCAGCGGTAGTTGCGCCCCCGCGCAACTACCGCTGAAGCCTTGAAAAATGAACGTGGCGCCCCTCGGAGATCCTTTGGCAGGCGCCTACGTTAGAGTGAGAAGGCGCAGTCGCAGAAAAGGCAGCGGTTCGAGCGACGATGCAGGTCAACGACGACGGCAATGGCGGCACGACGAGCGAGTGCGATCCAGAGAACAACCACGACAGCGTCGAGATCACCGAGCGCGTGATCGCACGCTCACGGGACGCCTTCGCGGCTCGTCGGGCGGCGCTAAAAGTGGAGACCGAGGACGGCGCCGGCGGCGGCTGTGATCCCCAAGGCCGAAGCGTCGCTGCCGAACGCCGACGCCGCCGGGTCGTCGGCTGGGGTGAGCGCGATCCCCGAGCGACCCAAGCGAACCATTTCGAGCTCGAGGGTGCCGCCAACGGAGAAGACGTTGGTGACGTAGTAGTCGATGCCGCCGCCGAGCCGAACGTCGAACCCGCTCACCGAGACGCCTCGCGCGTTGCCGAGCAGATCGTCGGCGGAATGCCCGAGCTTGGCGTAGCCGGCCCCCAGCGTGGCGTAAGGCTCGAGTTTGCCGAGCGGGATGTGCCAACCCAAGTCGAGGTTCAGCGTCCACAGATCCCAACTCGAGAAATGGGCGAGACGAAATCGGGGCCCCACCGTGAAGTAGAGCAGGCGAACGCCCGCTCCGACACCGAAGAACCCACCGGCGCCGGACGCCTTCTGCGACGGCGGGAGGAAGGTGCCGCTCTCGTGGAGCGCGGTGAGCCCGGCGACCTGCAGCCCTCCCTCGACCTGAAAATACGCAAATTCGAGACCGCGGCCCGAATCCTGTTCGGAGGCTTGCGTGAGCCGCTGCGCCGTCGTGCCGGGCTGTGTCGGGCCGGGCGGCGGCGGGGTGAGCCCTCCCGATTGGAGCGGAGGCGGCGGAAGTAGCTGCGCGTCCGCGTGTGCGGCGATCCCGAACACGAGGCACGCTGTCGCGAGGGCTGCCACCTTCGCGGAGGCCGAGGTCGCCGTCATCTACGCTTGCTCGACTCGATTTCGGCCGCCTTGCTTGGCGGCGTAGAGGGCGGTGTCGGCTCGCTTGTAGAGATCTTCACCCGTATCGTCGCCGCCGAGCCACGACGAAATGCCGAGGCTCACAGTCGTGGGGATCACGTGTTTCTCGAACCGAAACGTCCCGGTCTGGATGACCGCGCGAATCTTCTCCGCGACTTCGCGCACTCCCGACCCGACTTCAGGCGTGAGGACGGCGAACTCTTCGCCGCCTACGCGCGCGAAAATGTCTTCGCGCCGCAGCTTCGAGCGGACCAGCGTGGCCAGCTCTTTCAAGATGGCGTCGCCCGCCAGGTGCCCGAAGGTGTCGTTTTTTTGCTTGAAGTGATCGATGTCGAAGAGCACGAGCCCGAGCGCGCGCCCGTAGCGCTTGCTGCGCGACACCTCGCGTTCGAGCGTCTCGTGGAAGTATCGCTTGTTGTAGATTTGCGTGAGACCGTCGAACGTCATCATTCGATAGATCTCTTCGTGGTACGAGGCTTCGATGTTGCTGCCCGACATGAACTTGAGGATGGTGCGGCCCACCTTGATTTGATCGCCGTCGCTCAAATCGCGCTCGGTGATCACGTCGTCGTTCACGTAGGTGCCGTTGGTCGAGCCGAGATCGCGGACTCGGTAGCATTTACCCGTCCAGAGGATGGCGGCGTGGCGGCGGCTCACCGACTCTTGGTCGATGGGAATCTCGCAGCTCGCCGCTCGCCCCGCCTCGACGGGCGTTTCTCCGAGCGCAATCCGCTTGCCGAGCTCGTCTCCGTAGATGACGACGAGATAGGCCGCATGGTCGGGTACATTGCTCTCGACCGGGAGTTTGCGCTGGGTGATGAGGGTCCGCTCGGAACCATCCCGACCGTCGCGATTCGACACCGCCCCATCGTAGCCCAGGCCGTAAGCAGGCGGGAACTTTTGGGTAATTGGGAGGCAAAAACCCTCATCCCGACGTAAATGCCATCTCGGTTGACAGTTGGCTAGCCTGGTCAGAGAATTCCGGCATGTCGAGCGCCCCTACCAGGCCACCTGAGTTGGCAGTCGCTCCACGAGCATGGCGCTATGAACTCCGCCGACCCGTGGCGTCGGGCGCGACGAGCGACGTTTGGCTGGCGCGTGACGTTGCGCGCGGCGAAGACATCGCGTTGAAGATCGCGCGCGACGAAGACGCTGCGGCGATTCTCGCCGCCGAAGCCGATCGATTGACGTGCGCGTTTTCGTCGCAACTTCCCGAGTTGATCGACGCCGGGCGCACCCCCGAAGGGGCCAGCCCGTCGATCGCGGCGGCTCGACCGTACTTGGCGATGACGTGGATCGACGGCCAGCCGCTCGATCCAAGGGCGGCGTACTCCGCCGAAGAGCGGCGCCGCTTTGCGCTCGTGGTGGCCCGAGATGTCGGCGAAGCGGTGGCACGCCTCGACAGCGGCGGCGTCGCGCACGGCGATTTGAAGCCCGCCAACATCCTGGTGTGTGGCGACGGCCAGCCATCGGGGCTCTCGGCCGCGCTCGTCGATCTGGGGCTCTCGGCCCCGGCGAGCGACGCGCTGCCGAGCGGAGGAACGCCGCGCTATTTTCCTCCGGAGCTCCTCGCTCATGGTGGGGGCGGCGATGCCCGAGCGAGAGATCGCTTCGCGCTCGGGCTCGTGCTCGCAGAGCTCGTCGCGAATGAGCTCGCCCACGCCGGCGATCTCGCGGGCGCCGCTCGCCACACGGTACTCCCCGCGCCCTTCGACGGTTGGTGTCGCGCTCTCTTGGCGCCGGATCCGGGCGCGCGGCCACGCGCATCGTGGCTCGCCGATCAAGCGCGCCGAATCGCGCCGAAAAACAACGAGGTCGAGGCGTCGCACGCTCGGCGAGCGCTCGCCATCAAAGCGGCCTATCTCGGCAGCCGGCGCGCCGAGATCGCCATAGCCGCGCGCGCCGCGAGCGCCGTCGTGCGATCGAACGGCAGAGCGGGAGAGTGGCTCGAGCGGGCGATCGCCTTGGCCCGCGCGGCTCGTATGCTCCGCGGCCTTGGCGACGAGATGGCCGAGATCACGCTCGAAGACGCCGAGCCGCTCGCGCGAGCGCGGTGGCTCGTGAACCTCGTCGGCGTATCGGCAGCGCGTTGGCCCGTAGCGGCGCTGGTCGGAGTAAGCGACGACGACCTCGTGGAGAGGATGGTGGAGCTCGGAGGGATCAAGGACGAGCGCGCGTTCACGCTGACCGACCTGGAGCGCGCGGCGGCGCCGGGGCGCACTCTTTTGCTGACGCCGGCAGAGGCCTCGACGGAAGTGGAGCTCGTGCTGGCCTTGTCGAGCGATCGCAAATGGGCCGCCATCGACGAGATCGAACGGAGCTCGTCTGTCTCGGCCACCGTGCGCCGGGCCGCGGCCGACGCGCTTCGACGCATGGGAGAGGCAGGGCGCGCGCTCGCGCTACTAAACGGTGACGACGCAGAAGTCTGCCACGGGCTTCGCGCCGACGTCGCGCGAAGGGCGGGAGAGCGCGAGCTCGCTCGAACCGAAGCCACCCGCGCCATCGAGCTCGACGCGGGCGACGACCGCGCTCACGCTGTGCTCGCCCGGCTCGAAATCGACGCTGGGAATCCGGGCGAAGCGCTCGCCGTGCTGTCGCGCGCGCCGCGGACGTGGGCCACCCTCGAGGCGGGCGCCATCGCTCTCGTCGCTTCTGGCGAGCGCTCGCGCGCCCTGCCCGAGCTCGCTTTAGCGGAGGCGCTTTCGTCGACCGAAGAAGCGCGGGGCAGAATCGCGGGGCTGGTCGGCTATGTCGCGCATTTGAACGGCGACGTCGAACGCGCCGCGGAGGCGCTCGCCCGCGCGGGTGACCACGCCGAGCGCGCCGAGGCCCTCGTGGAAGAAGCGACCTACCTCACGAGCGAGGCCGCCGTCGCCGTCGATCGAGGGCACATCGAGCGAGCTCTCGATGCGGCCCTTCGCGCGTCGCTCCTGTGGGAGCACCTTGCGAGGCCCGCCGAAGCCGCTCGCGCCCTTTTGGCGCGCGCGGCCGCCTACTCGACCGCCGGCGCCGAGCTCGAGGCGCAAGTGGCAAGCCGCGAAGCACGCGAGCGAGCACGCTGGCTCGGCGACGAGCGCGCTGAGGCGTTCGCCTGTTGGTCTTTGACCGACGTGCTGGCGCCGGGCCACCCCGACGCGCAATCGGCCGCGCGATTTGCGTTGGGTGTGCTCGCCGCGCGCGCGGGCGACGAGGACCATCTCCGCGCCATCGCCCGCCTCCTCAGGCACGCGCCGGCCGAGACCTCCGTCGAGCAGATCGCGTGGGGCGACGGCATCGCGTCGCGCGAGACGACGCTGCCGGCAG
>DATEMX010000367.1:0-12662 GCA_035275365.1 Polyangiaceae bacterium
TTCGATCGACGACGTAGATACGCTTCAGGGTGTCGGTGTCGGTGTCGGCGTCAAGCACCATGTCGGTCGGATAGCGAAACATCTGGCCAACGCCAACGCCGACCGTGCCACCCGAGACGATGGTGCGACGGCCGGTGGCGAGATCCACCTTCACGACGGCTTGGCCGAGCGCGTCGAGCACGAGAAGGGAGGCGGGCTCGGACGTCGGCCCGGCCATGAGCAGCCGGATCGTGTGCGGCGCGATGAATTTTGGGGCCGCTGCCGACATTGGAGCTCACCAAGAGCTTGCGATCGCGCGTCGACAAGTCGATTTCTGCGATTTCGCCCCCCCACTGTGTCGCCATGAACGCTCGGTTGCTGGACGCGTCGAGCGCGACCGCGAACGGCTCGCCGGCAAGGAATCCCGAACCGACCGAAGGACCCACGAGAGTCGTGCGGTTGCCCGTAGCGAGGTCGATGGCCACTGGACGTCACCCAACATCGGCGGCGTGGCCGGCGGGTTCGGAATCATCGGTGGGCTCATCGAGGAAGCGGACAAGAACTCCAAAACCTCGTCGTTCACGACGGCGATGGCCCAAGAGAACCTCGCTCTAGGCGCCGACACTGCGCGGCTCGTAGCGACGGAATCGAAGAACGCAGGCTACGACGTCTCGATCGGAGCCGATCGGCCCCGAAAAAGAACGACGATGACGCCGACTATTCGCAATTGCGGTTCGAGGCGGATGCCATCCTCGATGTCTGGATCGCCAGTGCCGGCTATCTTTCGCTTCCCGGATCGAGCGACTACCTGGATGCGGGCGAACGCGCGCCTGATTTCCGCGAGAGGGACAAGACTCAACTCTACTTCCAAGCGTTCAGTTATGGCGCCAACCTCACGACGAGCAACGTCGACCACCCCGCCGGTCAGGCTCACGGCGCGCGCCGCCCTGACTTCGCCCCACGTCGCGGATGGATCGTCTCGTGTCGCGCGCACATCGCGACGAAGCGTGCGATGCGGGCAGCCCGCGTCTCCGGCGTCTTCGAGGTCTGCACTCGATACAGGATCGCGTAGCGGTTGGCGCTGTCGAGCGTCTCGAAGAATGCTCCTGCGCGCGCGTTCCGCGCGAAGGCGGCGGCGAGATCGGGGGGGACGCTCGACGAGCGGGCGCCGTCGTATGCCCCCTCCCACCGTCCATCGCGCTTTGCTCGCTCGACCTCGGCGAGGCCAGGAGCCTCCATGGTCCCAGTGGCGATCAGCGCCTCTGCCTTCGCGCGGTTGATCTTGGACCACGGGCTCTTTGCCTTGCGGGGACTGAAGCGCTGCAGCCATGCATCTTCATCGAGCGCCCGCTTCTGGCTGTCGATCCATCCCCATGCGAGGGCTGCATCGAGGGCGTCGGCGTAGCTGATTGCTTTGTCCGCTCCCTTCTTGGGGATACGGAGCAACACGGCCTGCGAGGATGCGTGGTTGGCCCTTAGCCAGTCGGACCAGTCCGCCGCGCGCGAAAACTCCAGGATCGGTTCCGCATCCTTCGCTGCGGGACGACGACTCCCCTTCATGAGTAGTTCTTGCCGTCGAACTTCTGGATCTCGAGTGCGGCGACGTCGAGGCCGTCCAGGCAGCGCAGGTTCACTACGATTTTCTCTTGCCCAAAAGCCGCGTACCTGCCGAACGCGCGGACGCCGCACGTCCCACAAAAGAGGTGGTGCATGGTTCTCCGACCGAACTGGTAGTCGACTTGGGCGTCGGCGCCCGACAGGAGCTTGAACTGCGCCGGAGGCACCGACGTCATCAACCAGCCCGCGCGGCCGCAGATGGAGCAGTTGCAGGAACTCGCGTGCGCGATCTCCGCAGTCACCTCGAAGCGAACTTTTCCGCAGTGGCACGATCCCGAGTAGGTCTTCGTCTCTGTCATTTTCCGCCTCCACCGCCTGCGTACCTCTCGGCCCTTGCCGTATATTGCAAAAGTGCGCCACGCGGAGAAGATGGCTCTATGGGCACCAAGGGCACGCGCGGAATCTTGAACCCCTCCGAGGGGTTCAAGCACTTTTCGCTTCGACGCGAGCCTCCACCCGACGACCTTGCGCCGTTCGTCGAAGGCTTCTGGAGCGTGCGTTGGGATCTCGAGGGGAGGCCGCCGTTCGAGCAAGAGGTCCTGCCGTACCCATGCGTGAACCTGTCGACCGGCGCGGGCGGTTTTGAGGTGCACGGTCCCGGGACGAAGCGCTTCGTCGCTCAGCTTTCGGGACGCGGTGACGTCGTCGGGACGAAGTTCACGCCTGCGGGCTTCGCTGCGTTCACGCACATTCCCATGCGCGAGCTCGTGGACAGCATCGTGTCGGTGGAAGTTGCAACCGGCCGATCGCCGGGCACTCTGCGGATGGATGATTTCGGAACGGTGCGCGCAGAGGTGGAGACCTTTCTCCGGAGCTTCGAGCCCATACGCACGGAGCAGATGGCGCTCGCCGATCGGCTCGTCCGGCTCGTACAGGAGGACCGATCCATCGGACGCACGGAGGATCTCGCGCGTATCGCCGACACCTCCGTGCGCTCTTTGCACCGCCTGTTCGAGCGCCATGTTGGCGTCGGACCCAAATGGATCGTTCGCAGATCAAGGGTTCAAGATGCCGCTGAACGCGTCGCGCGCGGTGAGCGCATCGACTGGGCAGCCACTGCCCAGGAGCTCGGCTATCACGACCAGGCGCACCTGATCCGAGACTTCCGTGCGCAGGTCGGCTTTACCCCTACCGCCTACGCGCGACGATGCGCAGGGTCTGGAGGCCTACGCGTCGAACATGGATGAAGGCCGTCTCATCGTCCCGTACGGACCGGGAGCAAAGCGCGAAGCTTCTCGTCGCGCAGCCAGAGTGCGCCCCACACGAGCGCGCCGATGTAGATAGGAAAGAGCGTATGGCTGAAGAGCGGGTTGCCGACGCGCACGTGCGTCGCCACCGCACCCCCCAGATAGCCCGTCCACAATAGCGCCCCCAAGACGGCCGTGCGGGGAACGAGATAGATGACCAAGAGGGCGACCTGCAAAAGCCCGAGCCCCAAGATGACGCTGCTCGGGTAGCCTAGCTGGGTCGTCCCTTCGACGGCCTCTGGCGACTGGAGCATCTTGAAGGTGGCGTCGAACGCTAGGAACAGAACGACGATACCGGTCATGATGCGGCTACCCCAGATAGCCTTCTTGGACGGCGACCTTGCCGCTCGGGAGAGCGCGGGCTCTGACTCTTCGTGCGCGCGGGTGAGAACATCAAGATGATCGAAGGTGTGTGTCGTGCTCATGCGAGGCTCCTTGGCGTTGGGTTTGACACTTAGACCCGCGCACGCGCCGAAAATCATCGGTCCCCCGGAAGAAATAAATGCGGTTCTCGCTCGCCGGGCCACCGCCAACAGAAGGAACCGCAAACCAGTCGGCGCCTCGTGGGGACCCTCTTGACGAGACCGGTCCCCGTACGGAGCGTTCCTATTTCGGGGCTAGAACCGTTCGGTGTCCTAGGGGTTCAGGCGGGGGGGCTGGCCGAAGAGGGGGAAGAGCGATTCGGTATCGAGGAACGACACGATCGAGGCGATGCGATCGCCTGCGAGTTCGAGCACGATGAGCGCCCAGGGCTGCTCGCCGCCCTGGCGATACTGCGCGAAGGCAGGTGAACCGCTGGCTTCGGTCCGAACCAAGCGCGAGCCGCGACACCCGGACCCTCGACCGAGCAGCCAAGCGCGAATGGACTCGGCCCCCCGGAGCCAGAGCGTGAAGGGAGGCATCGAGAGCGTTGCGTCGCGAGCGAGGAGAGACGTGAGCGCCTCGACATCATAGCGCTCGAACGCGTCGACGTAGCGATCGACGACCGCCTTTTGCTCGTCGGAGAGTGCCGCCGGTGCGTCGCCGAGATCGCGCGCGGCGAGCGTGGCTCTCGCGCGCTGCAAGGCACTGTTGACCGACGGCACCGACGTGTCGATCGTATCGGCGACCTCCGCGGCCGACCAGCCGAGGACCTCCGTCAAGAGGAGGGCGGCACGCTGCTTCGGCGGGAGGTGTTGGAGCGCAGCGACGAACGCGAGCCGAATGCTCTGCCGAAGTGCAACGCACGCCGCCGGATCGGCGTCGGCAGGAAGGACGCGCACGTCGGGTACCGGCTCGAGCCAATGGGCTCGCGGGCGCGTTTCGAGGACGTCATCGGGGGATCCTTCTGGTCCGTCGTCGACGGGCCGTGCCCGCCGCGTACGTTCCGAAAGCGCGTCGAGGCAGACATTGGTGGCGATGCGGTAGAGCCAGGTTCGCAGCGACGAGCGCCCGTCGAAGCCCTGCAAACCCCGCCACGCGTGCACCATCGTTTCTTGCACCGCATCGTCGGCATCGACGGGCGAACCCAGCATTCGGTAGCAATGCCCGGCCAGCGCCGCGCGGTGCTGTTCGAGCTGTGTCATTTCGATCGACATCGCGTGCGAACGTTTACCAGCGCCACAATGGCCGGTCAAAGTCAGCGCCGCGGTGCCCGAAGAGCGAGGTCGCACGGCGCCTTCAGGGACCCGAACCGACTTGTCGTGCCGTCGTTCGCTCGGCCGAGCCGGCTTGCCGTGTCGTCGCGTCGAGGCTGTTCCCGTTGGCTCATGCGGCAACAATGCCCATTTGAAAAATCCCGCCTGAAGAGCGCGGCTCACTGGCCCTGGTAGCCCCTCACCAGGCTGCACCGCCGCCGGTCCGCATGACGGTTCGATGAAGAAATGGGCGGCGTGCCGATCTTGCTGGATCCGGACCATGCCTGCTCCTTAATATGCCCGATTCGGAGAGTCGGGAGGGTGGGGGGAACCATGACGAAGTCGCTCTTGGGAAAGAACTTCCGCAAGCTGCAGCCGAAGATCAGGATGTGCGCCAACGGGAGCTCGTCGGTGAATGCGCGCCGCGCCGAGCGCTCCGCGTGCGTTGCGATCGACGAGAAGGCGCCTATCTCGAAGGAAGTTCGCCCGACGCGCGCCGCTCTGCGCTCCACGAGGGGGCTGACTGTCGAAGCGGCTTCCAAAGCGCGCGAGCGAGCGAAGCTCGAACGGCTGGCCGACGACGTTCGCATCAGCGTCTTCGTTCAAACGACTGCGTCCGTGGACGATCGCGAAGCCTCGAGCGAACCCCAAAACCCGAGACGCGGGAACCTCGAGACGAGGACGGTGTCGCTCGCCGAGCTGCCTGGCCTGCTCGAACGGAAACAGGTCATGCACGTCGAGCTGGGCGAGCCAATCGCCAAACCCACTCCCAAGAAGGAGCTACCCGACACCCAAGCGCCGCCGGTGACGCTGCGCAAAGTCGCGGGAGAGAGCGACCACCGCGACGGTGCGGGGGTGCTCGTCGGCATTATCGACGTCGAGGGCTTCGACTTTAGCCATCCCGACTTTCTCAATCCCGACGGGACCACGCGCTTCGTCAGCATCTGGGATCAAGGTGGCACCACCCGGCCACCGCCGAGCCAGCTCGGTTACGCCCGCGGATCGGAGATCCTGCAAAAGCACATGAACGCCGCGCTCGCCGCTTCGTCGAAGCAGCGCGTTCCCCCGACCGAGCTCGAGCCGCAGTCGCAGATGGCCGAGTCGGCCCACGGCACGCACGTGGCCAGCATCGCTGCAGGCAACCTCGGCGTTTGCCGCAAGGCGGACATCGCGGCCGTGCTCCTGTCGATTCCGGAGGACGAGCTTTCGCGACGCGGCTCCTTCTACGACTCCACTCGCATCGCTCACGCCGTGGAGTATCTCTTGAAGCTCGCCGACGAGCGCGACCAGCCCATCGTCATCAACGTGAGCTTGGGGACCAACGGCCACGCGCACGACGGCAGCGCCGCCATCTCCCGCTGGATCGATTCGGCGATGTCGCAGCCCGGGCGGTGCATCGCCGTGGCCGCGGGCAACGCCGGTCAGGAAGTAGCCGCTTTCGAAGGGGACACCGGCTACGTGATGGGCCGCATTCACACCAGCGGCAAAGTGGCCGGCAACGGCCTCGTCACCGACATCGATTGGGTCGTGGTCGGCAACAGCATTCTCGACGTCTCCGAGAACGAGCTCGAGCTGTGGTTTTGCCCCGAGGATCGCGTGGAGGTTTCGGTGAAACCGCCCACGGGAGAGTGGATCGGTCCTATCGCGCCCCGGCAATACGTGGAGAACCGCCAGCTCGCCGACGGAGGCATGATCAGCATCTACAACGAGCTCTATCACCCTGCCAACGGAGCCAACTACGTCTCTATCTACCTGAGCCCACACCTCCAAGAACCGGTGATCGGTGTCCAAGCAGGCCGGTGGGTGGTGCGCTTGCACGGGCTCGACATCCGCGATGGAGAGTATCACGGCTGGATCGAGCGCGACGATCCCCGTCCCGTGGGCCGCGCGGCCGACCGGGTCAGATGGAACTTCCCCTCGTTTTTCGGAGAGCGCTCCAACGTCGACAACTCCTCCGTTACTTCGCTCGCATGCGGGCTCCGCGTGGTCTGCGTCGCCAACCTCGACGCCGACAACGAGGTCATTGCCATCAGCAGCAGCCAAGGGCCGACGCGTGACGGTCGGTTCAAGCCGGACGTGGCGGCTCCCGGCGTCGAGGTGCTGGCGGCCAACGGGTTCGCGTCGGGCGGCCGGGGCTGGATCCGGATGACGGGTACCAGCATGGCCACACCGTACGTGACCGGCGTCATGGGTCTCATGCTGGCCGTCAACCGCGACCTTACCGCAGCCCAGATCGAAGGGATCATCCATCGCACGTCGCGCCCGCTGCCGGGAGGGGGCTTCGGCTGGGTGAATGGCGCTGGCTTCGGAGCGATCGTGCCGACGTCGTGCATCGAGGAGGCGAGGTTCATCAACGATCGCAAGGACGTGACCAAGAGAGACGACGACGGAGGGGCGCTATGAAGATCACCGTGTTTCAATCGGACAAGGGAGACTGCCTGCTGGTCGAGAGCCAGGACGAGCGCATGCTCGTGGACGGCGGCATGGGCGTCTCCTACAGCGACCACGTCGCCCCCTTCATGGGACGCCTCCGAGAGGCCGGAAAGGTTCTCGACGTCGTTTACGTATCGCACATCGACGACGATCACATCGGTGGCGTTCTCCGTATGATGGACGACGCCATGGCATGGCGCGTTCACGAATTCCAGAAGGCCAACGACAACCCCCATCACAAGCAGCCCGACGCTCCCCAGCCACCCGAAATCAACGCCATCTGGCACAACGCTTTCCACGAGCTGGTCGAGGACAACGAGGGCGAGATCGAAAGCTTGCTCGCCGCCTCCGCCACCATCCTCTCCGCGTCTCTGGACGAAGCGCTCGTCGGCCAAGGCCTGCGGATGGCCGATCTGCAAACCAGCAAGAGGCAAGCGATTCAGCTGTCGAAGCGCATCTCGGACGGCCAGCTCGGCATCCCCTTGAACCCGCAGTTCGAGGGAAAGCTGATGATGGTCCGCGACCGCAAGCCCATCTTCCGCCTCGGCGCGGCCGACGTCAGTGTGATCGGACCCTTTTCGGAGGAGCTGGATACGCTCCGCGGAGAATGGAACGAATGGCTGAAGGAAAACAAGAAGACGATTCGTGAGCTCAACGAGAAAGCCATCGCCGATCAGAAGAAGATCGGGACCTCCGAGCTCGAACGTCTCGTGCTGCCGATGGCCAAGCAGGCGCAGATCTTCGGCAACATCAAGAAGGTCACCGCGCCCAACCTCGCGTCGCTGATGCTCTTCGTGAAGGAAGGACAAAAGACGCTGCTATTGACGGGTGACGGTCACGCCAATCACGTTGTGGCGGGGCTCGAGCACATCCGCGCCCTCGACGGGCAAGGGAAGATTCACGTCGACGTTCTCAAAGTGCCCCACCACGGCTCCGAGCACAACATGACCAAAGAATTCGCCCGTGACGTCACCGCCGATCACTACGTCTTCTGCGGCAACGGATTCTCCACCAATCCCGAGATCAGCGTGGTCGAGCTTCTGTTCAAGGAACGAATGAAGAAAGCCGGCGAGTTCAAGTTTTCTTTCAACAGCCGCTCGACCGTGATCCAGAAGGAAGACAACCAGAAGCACATGAAGGCGCTGGAGACGAAGGTCAAGGATCTCCAGCAAAACTCGAGCGGCCGTCTTGCCACCTTTTTCTCGGAGCAGAGCTCTTTTGAAATCGACCTATAGCCTCGCAGGGACCTTCCACGTCGAGCGGAAGGATCCAGCTCGGGGGCAAGGGGCCCGTCAAGTCGACGTTCGGGTCGAGCAGGTAGCGCGACGGCCGGCCGTTCAAGGTCGCAAAGGCTTCCGCGCGAACGGCCATGCTTCGGCCCTCTTTTTCGCGAAAGTTGCGCGCGACTTCTAGTGCCAATGCGCGCACCATTTCGGGGTCGCGCGCCATCGCTTGCTCTTGCGATGGCGTGAGGTACCGAAGGGGCGCCACGGCAACGACCTCTCCGGTGGCGCGATCAGCGGCAAGAAAGCTCACCGAACCGGCCTTTTCGGCCGCCATCACGTTCCACGAGAAATCGAAGCCGCGATTGCTCCACGCGCTGGGCACGCGCTCGAACTGCTGACGAAGCGGCAAAACGAGCTGGATGAGCGAATGAACCGCCACAATCGCCTTGATCCACGGAGGAGCCGTAACGACGCGCTGCTCCGCCGCGCCACCGTTCGGTGTCGCTTCGCCGCGGGGAGCTCGCGTAGGTCGCTCGTCCGTGCCCAATCCCGATGGCGACGTTGGCCGTGCGCGCCCGGACCCCGTCATTGCATACATCACCGTTTTCACCGCGCGCCCGAGGCGCACAGGCCAGTCGGGCTCGAAGAAGACGGTGGCGGAAGCGATCATGATCCACGGAAACATCCCGATGGGAAAGAGCAGCCCTGTCATCAGGTGAAAGCAACACGCCACAGCAAAAGCCCAAGGCCTCGTTCGTCGGTACAGCAAGAGACCGACGACCGAAAGGTCGAAAGCGGCCGCCGTCCATCCGAGCACGTGGGCGACGCCCGGCTCGGCGAGCACCGGACCCACCCACGGAAAATCGCTGCGCGCCGCGAGCCAGATTCGGAGGGGCTGCGCCTCGACGAGCCAGTCACGATTGAGCTTGGCCACGCCCGCGTAAAAATACACGACCCCCACTTGAAGCCTGAGCGCAGCGAGCATCCAATACGGGATGGCGACGCTGTCCGCGTCGGGCGGTGGCGACGCCGAGAGGGTACGCGACGACGGCGCCGGCCGCCGTGTGTCAATCGCCGCCGGCCGCCTTCGCGCGTCAATCGACAACGCAGCGCTGGAAGGGAGGAGCACGAGCATGCCCGTGAGCAGCGTGACCAGATAATAGTGATTGAGGTAGCTCGCCTTGTCGATGAGCTCGACGTAGGTGAACGCCAGCATGAAGACGAGCGCGGAGAGACGAGCACGATAGCCGAGGGCCAGGCTCGCCGCCGAAGCGAAAAGCACCGCGAAATGGGCGTACATCCCTAGAAGCGGCCACGGCCGCACGAAGCGAAACGGCGCGTAGGTAAAGTGAAAGCTAGGATCGACGTAAAGCGCACGCACCCACCCCTTCGCCACGAAGCGCGCCGTCGAAGCACACATGACCGCGCCGATCAGCCCGCGGAACATGGCCAGTGACGCAGCGTCGACCGGCTTCCCCAACGTCGCCCGCGCCGCTGCCGCGAGCGCCGTGACGCCTGGCAGCGGCCGCCCCAACAATAGACCCTTGGCGGCTTGGCGGCTCGGCGGTTTGGCGACGGCTGAGTTCATCTCCACACCCTCGCCATCGCCGAACCGCTACGCCTGTTCCGTGGCGATTGGGTGTCTATTTCGTGCCGAAAAGGCGATCGCCGGCGTCGCCCAAGCCCGGCAAGATGTAGCCGTGTTCGTCGAGCTCGACGTCGACGGCCGCTGTGTAAACAGGCACGTCGGGGTGGACCTCGTGAAAGTGAGCGAGCCCTTCCGGCGAAGCGAGGAGGCACACGAACTTGATCGACTTCGGCGCCGCGCTCTTGACGCGTTCGACGGCGGCGACGGCGCTGTTGCCCGTGGCGAGCATGGGGTCGACGGCGATGACGTCGCGATCGCTGAACTCTTTCGGGATCTTGAAGTAGTACTCGATGGCGCCGAGCGTCTTGGGGTCGCGGTAGAGGCCAATGTGGCCGACGCGAGCCGAGGGGAGGATGCGGAGCATGCCGTCGAGCATGCCTCCGCCCGCGCGCAGGATGCTGACGAGCACCACCTTCTTACCGTCGAGCAGGGGGGCGTTCATCGACGCGAGCGGCGTTTCGATGGCCTCGTAGCTCAGCGGCAAATCACGGGTGACCTCGTAGGCGAGCAGCATGCTCGTCTCCGACAAGAGGTTGCGAAACGTGCTCGTGCTCGTGTCCTTCTTGCGCATGAGCGTGAGCTTGTGTTGCACGAGCGGATGGTCGATGATCTTGACCTGCGTCGGAAGCGCGGGCCTGAGAGACAACGGGCGCTGCGAGTGCGGTATCGCCGCCGGCCCTTGGGAGACAGTTTTCATCGAAGGTGGTTTCATCGAGGGGGGCATGGGTGACCTTTCAGAACACGGTACCATCGCTGTCGATTCGAATCGGAGGCGATCCGTCGGCACGCTTCTCGTTCGCCAGCACGCGACCTGTGCGCCATGTGCCGGCTTCGAGGATCTTGGCGAGCGGTAGCCGAGCGGCGTCGAGCGACGTGATGGCGCGAATCTCATCGGCGATCCGATCGATCAGCGCGACGGTCAGTGCACGCCACTCGATGACCACGTCTGAATCGACGGCGTGGACGTCGCTCTTCACGCCGGGGTGTTTGGGCACGAGTACCTCGCCGTCGACGAAGAGCCCGCCGTTGCGATACTCCGCGAGGCCGGTGAGCGCGTCTTGTCGCGTGATCTTGATCCCGAATTGTTCGAGTGGCTCGAAGAGCGAATACGACAGCCACTGCGACAGCTTGTGGAACGGGAATCGCCCGAGTCGAGAATGCGTCCAGACGTCGCCGAGCGGCACACCGTTCATCTCCTCGCGCCCGGGCCAGATGGGCCCGAGCGCATCGAGCACCGCAGCGAGGATGGCGTCGGCGGGCAGCTCGCCGAAGGCGGCTTGCCGTGCCAGAAAAACGGCGAGGTTGCCGGGCCGTGGGCGCTCGACGCCGAAATGCGAGGGCTTGGCGATGACCGCGCCGGCGAGCCGAGAGAGCAGCGAAGCTCGCCCTTCGAGCCCTACGAGCGGGTTCGTCGGGGTGACCTGAAACGCCGCTCCGAGCGCGGTAGCGTCGGCGGCGCTGAGCCTCGACGCGTCGGCAGCGAGCGCACTCGGCGTCGCGCTGGAGGTGCTGCTCGCGAGCCCGCCGCTCACGAACCAGTCGAAGCTCGCGAGCCCTAGCCCCTCCGATCTGCCCACGGCGCGGCCGTTCGACGCGTCGACATAGCGCCACGCGGAACCTGCGCCCGCGTCGAGCAGCACGCTCGTGACGACGAGGTCGGCGCGCGCCGCCAATCTCTCGAGCGGAGGGAGACTGGCGAGCCGCGACTCGAGGGCTGCGAGGCGACGCGCGTCGAAATGCCGATAGCGCCCGTGCACGGGGACGTCCCGCAGATCGGGATATTCGGCTCTGGCAATTTCCACGACACGCTCAGCGAGCGCCGGCAGCGCGTGCATGTGCAGATCGAAGTGCGCGAGCTTGCCTCGCGCGGCTTCTTCGAACATCTCCTCCGCACGCTCCCGAACGGCGCGAGCGCTGCGCCAATAGTCGACCCCGCGCGCGTCGGTCATTCGGCGAGGGCTCGCCCCTTGGGCTTGGCGAGCTCGTTGCCGTCGGGCGCCGCGCCTTCGGTGAAATATCCGGCGGCCATTTTGGCGTCCATCTCCACGCGCGCGTCTTCGGGGATGAGCGCGTCGGGGAGGGAAACGCGTTTGACGATCTCGATGCCGCTCCGCACGATGGCATCGTGCTTCATGTTGCTCATGGAGACGAAGCGGTCGATCTTGGTGATGCCGAGCCAGTGGAGCACGTCGGGCATCAGCTCTTGAAAGCGCATGTCTTGCACGCCGGCCACGCACTCGGTGCGGGCGAAGTATTGGTCGGCGCGGTCGCCGCCCTCTTGACGCTTGCGCGCATTGTAGACGAGAAACTTGGTGACCTCGCCGAGAGCGCGGCCCTCTTTGCGGTTGTAGGCAATGACACCCGAGCCGCCGCTCTGCGCCGTACGAATGCATTCCTCGATGCCGTGGGTCAAATAGGGCCGGCACGTGCAGATGTCGGACCCGAAGACGTCGGAGCCATTGCATTCGTCGTGTACCCGCGCAGCCAGAGGGCGCGTGGGGTCGGCGATGCTCGAGATATCGCCGAACATGTAGAGCGTGAGGCCGCCGATGGGCGGCAAAAAAACCTCGAGATCGCTGCGGGTGACGAGCTCGGGGAACATGCCCGCCGTGTGTTCGAAGAGCGTTCGCCGGAGGTCGGCCTCGGCGCAGCCGAACCGCTTGGCGACGCCGGGCAAGTACCATACGGGTTCGATGGCGGCCTTGACGACGACGATGCTCCCGCCTTGCTTCAAAATGGCCCCGTCGACGGTGAGGCGCCCTGCTTCGATGGCCTCCTCGAGCTCGGGCAAGCGCAAGTGTGCGCGGGTGATGGCGATGGTCGGGCGGATGTCGTAGCCCTTCTCGAAATAGGCGCCGAAGAGCTCGCTCACGCGCGCCCCGAAGGGGTCGAGCGA
>DATEMX010000368.1:0-2052 GCA_035275365.1 Polyangiaceae bacterium
AGCATGTTGATACGGCGCGAAGTCTTCGAAAAAATCGGGCTCTTCGACGAGCGGTTCTTTCTCTATTTCGAGGAGACCGACTTCTGCCGGCGCGCCAAGCTCGCCGGATTTTCGACGCACTACGTGTGCAGCAGCAAGGTGGCACACGTGGGCTCGGCGTCGACCGGCCTCTCCGACTACAAACGCCGCATGCCGCGCTACTGGTTCGATTCACGCCGCCACTACTTCAGAAAAAATCACGGCGAGGCGTACCTCACGGCCACCGACCTACTCTTCGTCCTCGGCTTCTCGCTCTGGCGCGCGCGGCGCGTCGTGCAAGGAAAGCCCGATCTCGACCCGCCTTCGCTCTTGCCGGATTTCATCCGCCACAGCTTGCGCGCGCGTTTCGCCTAGGAAGAAACGGCCGGTCTGCGTAGCTGACGACCACACGACAACCTGCCGCGTTTCGTGCGTCGAGGGTGGGTCCTCCGCCCGTGCCGTGGAGAACTGCTGCCGCGCGGCGAAAATCCGGCCCCAGATTCGAGAGCGTAGATACTTGCCATGCCGGCATGCCTGGATGCCAAGTCACGAACGACGGGGGGACCCCTTTCTGCTTCACTTCTCAATTTGGCATGCCAAATTGGGAACGATAGCGCGACCCTCCTAGGAAGAAACGGCCTGTCTGCCTAGCTGACAACCACACGACAGCCTGCCGCGTTTCGTGCGTCGTGGGTGGGTCCTCCGCCCGTGGAGAACTAGTGCCGTCCCCCAGGGCGCCTCCGGCGCCGATCTACCAGCTTCTCGACGCTCTCGAATCCGAGGGCCAAATTTTCGCCGTGCGGCTTAGCGCTAACGCCGGCGACTTTACCTCGGCGCGCTCGAGACACTCTCGAAGGCGCGCCGAGAGGACGCGCACGTTGGGTTCGAGGACCATGCTGTCGTGGTCGCCCGGCATCTCGAAGACCTCGACCGACGGCACGAACCGACTCCAGCCGTTGTCGTGGTAAATGAAGCGCCGATCGCGATTGATGACGCGACCCGGTCCGAGCTCCGCGTGAACGTCGAGCTTGGGGCGAAAAAGCGCAACGGGGACCTCGAGCGCGCGGAGATCGTAGCGCTCGAGCGCGCCGCGAAACGCCGCTTCGATCGTTTCCGAATGGAAGTCGAAACGCGTCTTGGTCGCGATGGGTTCGGTGCGGCGCCGCCGCTCACTCGCCTCCCACTCGTAGCGCCGCTTGACCCAATCGACGACGTGCCCCGCTCCCTCACGCCGAAAGCGCTCGAGGTGCAGCATCAACCGATCGCGACTCGTCAGCGGCGGAGAGCTGGGGAGCGGCGTATCGAGGAGCACCAAGAGCGCGACCTCCTCGCCGCTCGAGAGAAGCTGGCGGGCCATCTCGTAGGCCGTGATACCCCCGCCCGAGAACCCGCCGAGCAAATAGGGACCCTTGGCCTGCACCGTGCGGAGCTCGGCGAGGTAGTCGGCGGCCATGGCCTCGAAGGTCGCGTGCGGCGTGTGATCGCCGTAGAGGCCGCGCGCCTGCAACCCGTAAAATCCGCGTTCCTGCCCGAGCAGGTGTGCCAGATGGCGCAGGTTCAAGACGTTGCCGAACATGCCGGCAACCAGAAAGAACGGCGCGCGCCCCGAGGAAGGCTGGCTCTCCTTGGGGTGCATCGGCACCAGGTGCGTGAGGTGCGTGCGATGGGGATCGATTGCATCACGCGTGGCTTCGGGCGGCGCCTCGGCGGTGCTCCGAATGAGCTCGGCGCATCGCGCGATGGTGGGCGCCTCGAACAGAATCGAGATGGGGTAGTCGACTCGGTAGGCCTGCTTGATCTTGGCGAACAAGCGGACGGCGATGAGCGAATGTCCGCCGAGATCGAAGAAATTGTCTTCGACGCCGACCTCGCTCACGCCGAGGAGATCCGCCCAGAATCCAACGAGCGTGCGCTCTATCTCGTTGCGGGGCGCAACGAACGACGAAGGCAGCTCGGGCCTCGCGAACTTGGCCGTAGGCGCCAAGACCGCGCTCGCGCGCTCGGCCTCGGCGAGCAGCGCGGGAAGGGCGACCG
>DATEMX010000369.1:0-4432 GCA_035275365.1 Polyangiaceae bacterium
GGATGGCCTCGGCGGCGTCCTCGGCGATCGCGAAAGAACAACGACCTTCGACCTGAATCGAGGCGAGCTCCGAGGCGTGATACTTGGCGTCGTACGTCAGATGGACGCGGCGCGACAGCTCTCGCGCCGAGCTGGGTCCGCCGGCGAAGGTCTTGCTGGCAATGTCCACACCTTGCAACCGCAGGCTCGCCCGCGTCTCCCATCCGCGACGAAAGGCCGTGATGGGATCGGGTCTCGCTTCGTAGCGAAGGCGAACGTGATGCGCATATTGACCGAGCGGCGCCGTCGACGCGCCCGAGCGCGGTGGAGCCGCGTAGACGTCAGACAGGTAGGCGAGCCCGCCCGAGCCGATGTAGCGATACGTGATGACGTTGAGGGGTTGTCCGTTCCCATCGTCGACGTGCGCGTCGTATTGGCGCACCACGTGCCACTGAAAGATTTTCGACGGATCCGCCGGATCGGCCTCCAGTGCACCGGTGTAATAGCTGCCGTCGAGGGGGACGCCGAGCTCGAATTGTATGCCCGTCTTGTCTTGAATGCGCCAAGTGCGATGATTGGGCGACCAAAAGAACCGCAGAAAGGTGCTCTCTACGCGTGCACGAAAATATTGCCAGCCGGTCGCCCAGGCGGGCATCGTCTCCGAAGGGGCGCCGTCGCAAGCGAGCGCGTTGCCTACCAAGCAGATCGGAACCAGCTCTTCGGCCGCGTTCCAAAGAAAGCGATCTTGCGCCGGATTCCAAGGTCCACCTGGCGCCGGATCGCGGTAGGAAGGCGTCGTTCGATCCGTTTGTCGCGCGATCGACGGAACTCCAACGCTCCATCCGAGCCCCGCCACCCCATGCCCGCCGGCCGACGAGTAGCCCAAAGCGAGGCTGGCCTGCGTGTCCCCGCGACCCGCGATCGACGCGAGCGGAACCGTAAGCGACGCGATGCCCGTCGAAAGCTGGGCCGAAAAGCTCTCGCCCATCCCTTGGATCGTCGCGCTCCCCGAAGGGAGGCTGATGGCCGAACCGCCTGCCCCGATCTTCGAAGGACCGCCCGACGGAGCAACGGAATCGGACGCCCCCGGTGGAGCGGCCTGCGTCGTAACGACACCCGGTGGAGCGGCTTGCGTCGCGGCGACGCTCGGTGGAGCACTGGAGCCCCGCGCCGCGGCTGGCTCCGCGCGTGTTCCGTTCGGTATGGCCGCGTTCAGCTCCGTGTGCCCACCGCTCGGCACGGCCGCGACGGCGGCCGCATGGGCAACGTTCGCCGACTCGCCCACCACCGAGCTTGCTTTCGCCGGTTCCTCTGGCTCGGCAGCACGCGCCGCTCGCATCGGCGCGAGCGCGAGGAGATAGCTGCAAAGCGTGAGCGCGGACACCGGCGCAGATGCGCGGCGAAGGGCTCGTGTTTTGAAGCGGTTAGGCCTCATGGTCATTGCCGCGCGTAGGCCTCATCGGTTCATTGCTGCTTCACCCAACTCGACGATCCGACGAGAAGCTGGACGCGATCGATGCGATCGATGACGACGTCGGGCGAGATGTCGAGGCTGATCTCGTACGCGCCGCCGAGCGGGCGATGTTCCCATTCGGAGCGAGCCACCGGCGCGATGTACGAAGTCGCCCATCCGTCTTTCAGCGGATCGAGCCACAGCTCGGCAGCGAGGGCCTTGCCGCCTTCGATACGCCCCTCCGGCATGTTGGCCGATCGCCAAATCCCGTTGTAGTCGGTGATCCACGGCGTTCCGACGTGGCTCAGACCAAAGGGGATGAAGCCCTGCGCGAAGCAACCCTTGGAATCGGTGGCCTTGGCGCAGTCGCGTACGCCCGTGCCCACGATGTTGACGGCGAGCGGACCCCAACGAACGTTGTGACGCCGCCGGAAAGGCTCCTGGCTGATGCTGCCCTCGAGGCGCCCCCACGGATCGAGCGCGAACTCGAGCTTGGCGCGATCCGCGCGCGAGACAGCGCCCGCCTTTTCGCACCGCTGGCTGAGCGGAACCCACCCGGGCTTACCGTCGCCCGCATCGGTGCAATGAAGCATCCAACCCGGGTATTGAACGGGCCGGCTCAGCACCTCGACCTCGCCGAGCAGGATGCGACCGCTGGTGCTCCAAATGCGGACGTAGCGCCCCTTCCTTCCCGGCAAGACGTGCGCGGGCGTTTGCGATACGGCGTTGACATCGATGACCGTATCGCTCACGTCGCTCCTGGCGACGATCGCTTGAAGACCCCTTTCGACGATGGGCTCGTCGGCGATGAGGACGTGAAGCACGCCCGCCGGACTGTCCACGTTCAACGCGCGCGCGTGATAGAGCTCGATGCGATCGATTTGCCGCTGGGTGCCCAAATCGACCTGCCACCAGGTCCCGACGTCGGCGTTCGTGCTCGCATACGACACCGGTCCTTGCGGCGGCACACCCGTCTCGATAGGCCCTTTGAAGCCGTCGACCGCCTCCGAGGCAGCCCGGAGCGTGCTCGACTGCGTCGTTGCCCTGCCGAGCGCCACGTTGTCGGGCGCGTAGCCCCAAACCTGCACCTCGGCGAGGCTCAGGTTGGAGAAAAAGGACACAGCGGGAAGAACGCGCACATAGCGACCCCAGCGCCCCACAGAAACCTTGATCGGAAGCGCAAAGGAACCATCGAGATTCGCAAGATACCACGTGGCTCCGGGAGAAGAGAGCGCTTGGAAGTAGAATTGCGCGGTAATGGGCTCGTCCGATACGAGCACCAAGAGAGGTAGCGTCTGCGTCGAGTCGACGATGTCGAGCCGATTCCAGAGCGTGATGTTGTCGATCCACTTGTAGTCCTGGAGATCGAGGTTCCACCACGACGCGACGCCAGGGACTTGTCCCGTTTGACTGACGGAGTTGTTCGCCAAGACACCGCTCGTGTTTCCGTCGGCCGCGCGCGACGCAACGGCGCCGCCGAGCGTCGCGGATTGGGAGGCTCCTCCCGCCGTGGCTGCGGCCGGCGCGAGGTTTACGAACGCCGCGCTCTCGGGGGCAAGGCCGGGAAGCGTGATGACGTCGACTTCATTCGTCGCCACGGCCAAGGGTCGCCGCGCCGCGTAGCCGGCGACGAAGGCCTTCAGATTGTTGACATAGTCTTTCACTTTGCTGGAATAGGCTGTCCCGCTCTGTCCTACCGATGTGCTCAAGCCGAGGGCAGCGGGCAGGGACAGATCGTAGCTATAGATCTCGTCCGCCCACGTCCGCGGGCTCGCCACAAAGGCTTCGTCTTCGGACAAGCTCGAGAGATCGACGACGTACCGCGCTTCGATGGCCCGCCGCGCCGCGAGCGCGTAGCGCCTCGCGTGATCGACGGTGGCCTTCGCGCGCCACAGCTCGTGGTTGCGATACAGGCGGTAGGTTCCGTTCGAATATTGACCGAAAGGCGTGGCGGCGGCGAGATCGTCGTTGAGCTTGCGCTCGGTCTCGGCGCGCGCCACGGCGGCACGCGAATCGTTCATGAGCTTCTGCAAGGCAACGTATTTCGTTCGGATGGCCGCGCGCGCCTCGTCGAGCTGAATGGATAGGGTTTGCACGGCGTTCAGCGCATCGGCCTGCTCCACGAGAACGCCGATGTCGGCCACTTTCTTCTGCGCGGCCGTCGCGATCGTCTGCGTGTCGGCGGCGCCACCCTTCTTGATCTGGTCGCGCAACACTTGACATTCCGTGATGAGCGCCTTCCAAGCGCCGGCATTCAAAAGCTGATCGTTGTCTTCCTTGTACGCGATCGTCCCGTGCCCGGGATCGTTGTGGACCTTCGCGTAACAGCAATCATCGGTGACGACGAGGTCGAATCCGCTATCGTCCGCGACGCAATAGTCGGAAGTGTAGTTCGCTGGATCGGAGATGCACTTCGCGGCGGGCGCGTGTGCGCCCGGAACTACGGGAACGAGCTCGATGGGCCGGCTGAAGTACATGGCATCCATCAAGTCCTGGGGGTCGCACTTGAGGGCCTCCGACTGCGTCAAGTAGTTTTCTTGTGCCACCGCAGCGTTGGTTTGTGCGATGGCTTGGTCGACCACGGCAACGGCCCGATCCATGCCGTCATAGGCACGCTGCGCTGCGGTCTTGAGCGTCGCCAAGATGGGTCGAGGAGCCTCGAGCGCATGAAGCAGGTCGAGCATCGCCCCCTGAAGTGCACCGCCGCTGAATTCGTCGAAGGTTGACGTTCCCGAAGGCGGCTGAAGTTGCCCGTCGAGCTTGACAGGAGGGGTAAAAGCTCGAGCCACCGGCAGCGGTATCGACAACGAGCGCACGAGCGCGTCGAGCCGGTTGTATTCCTGGTTGACGAGGCGATCGATGCGGCACTTGTAGCCGGCTGGAGTATTGTTCACCGTGCAGGTCGTGGGCGCTCCGAGAACGCGGGCATTGGGATTGACGGGCGGCGCTTGAAAGAAGGTGACGCCGCTAATCGCCGCGAGTTTTTCGGTGCAACCGGGA
>DATEMX010000370.1:0-2561 GCA_035275365.1 Polyangiaceae bacterium
GATGATCGAAGAGATGGACCGCGATTCGCGCGTCTTTCTCATGGGCGAAGAAGTCGGGCACTACCAGGGCGCCTACAAGGTGTCCGAAGGCATGCTCGATCGCTTCGGCGCCGAGCGCGTCATCGACGCGCCCATCGCCGAAAATGGGTTCGCCGGCATCGGCGTGGGCGCCGCGATGGTGGGCCTTCGCCCGATCATCGAATTCATGACGTGGAATTTCTCTGCCGTCGCCTTCGACCAAATTCTCTCCAACGCCTCGAAGATTCGGCAGATGTCCGGCGGGCAATTCACGGTTCCCATCGTCTTTCGCGCGCCCAACGCGTCGGCCGCGCAAGTCGGTGCGCAGCACTCGCACGCCATGGAGCACTTCTACGCGCAGATGCCGGGGCTCAAGATCATCGCTCCGGCCATGCCGGCCGACGCGAAGGGTCTCTTGAAGACGGCCATTCGCGACGACAACCCCGTGCTCTGCTTCGAGAGCGAGACGCTCTACAGCGTCAAAGGCGAGGTGTCCGAAGACCCGGAGCTCCTCGTCCCCATGGGCCTCGCCAACGTCGTTCGCCAGGGCAAAGACGCGACCGTCATCGCTTGGTCGCGCATCGTGCACGTCGCGCTCGAAGCCGCGCAGACGCTCGAGAAGGAAGGCATCGACATCGAGGTCATAGACCTCCGCTCGCTGCGCCCGCTCGACATCGACACCGTCTTGAACAGCGTCGGGAAAACGCACCGCGCCATCGTCGCCGGTGAGGGCTGGCCCTATGGAGGCGTCGGCGCCGAAGTCTCCGATCGTATCCAAAGGCTCGCCTTCGACGAGCTCGACGCTCCGGTCGAACGAGTACAAACGATGGACGTCCCCATGCCTTACAACGCGAAGCTCGAACAGATGGTGATTCCGCAAGCGTCCGGAATCATCGATGCGGTGAAGCGTTCGCTCTATCGGGCTTGAGCTCCGCTTCCTTGCGGGCAATTAGAAGGTGAGAAATGGCCAAAGTTTTGGAGATGCCGAAGCTGTCCCCCACGATGACGGAAGGTCAGCTGACGATCTGGCACAAGAAGGAAGGCGACCCCGTGGGGGTCGACGATTTGCTCGCTGAAGTCGAGACCGACAAGGCGACCATGGAGTTTCGGTCGTTCGACAAGGGGATGCTGCTGAAGCTCCTCGTCCCCGCCGGCAGCCTCGTTCTTTTGGGGCAACCGGTCGCCATCATCGGCAACCCCGGCGAAGACGTCTCGAAGCTCGCCTCGGCGGGCGGATCGGCCCCCTCCGCGGGGGCTCGCGCCGCGGCACCGGCGCAAGCGGCGATGGCGATGGCGACGGCAACGGCACAGACAGCTACCGCGTCGAGTTCGGCGCCCAGCTCGAGCGTGCCCCCCCCGAGCGACGGCCGCGTGCGCGCGTCTCCGTACGTTCGCAAGGTAGCCCGCGAGAAGGAAATCGACCTCGCTGAGGTGTCGGGTACGGGCCCGCGCGGCCGCATCGTGGCCCGCGATCTCGAGAGCCTGCCGCCCCCGGGCGTGTCGGTCCTCGCGCTCGCGCCGCGCGCCGACTCGGACGACGTTCGTCCCCTGTCGATGATGCGCAAGGCGATCGCGCGCCGGCTCACCGAGTCGAAGCAGAACGTCCCGCATTTCTACCTGCAGATCGACGTCGACGCTGCGCCCATCTCCCGCCTTCGCGAGCAGATCAACGATGACCTCGCGGCAACCGCTCCGCGCAACGGCGCGGCCGAAGGGCCGAGCCAGCTCAAGGTCTCCATCAACGATCTCCTGATCAAGGCCTGCGCGATCGCGCTCGTGCGCGTGCCCGACTGCAACGCGACCTTCACGCCCGAAGCCATCTTGCTCCATCGTCGCGTCGACATCTCCGTGGCCGTCGCCGTTCCCGATGGTCTCGTGACGCCCGTCGTACGCCAGGCCGATCGCAAGAGCATCGTCGGCATTGCCCAAGAGGTGCGCGAGCTCGCGGCCAAAGCCAAGAGCAAGAAGTTGCGCCCCGAAGAGATGGCCGACGGCACGTTCAGCATCTCGAACCTAGGCATGTTCGGCATCGATTCCTTCGCCGCCGTCATCAATCCACCCGAGGGCGCCATCTTGGCCGTCGGTAAGATTCGGCAAGAGCCGGTCGTCTGGGAGGGGGCCGTCGTGCCGGGGCAGCGACTCGCGCTCACCCTTTCGTGCGATCATCGCGTCGTCGACGGCGCGGTCGGAGCGAAGTTCCTCGCCGAGCTGCGCAGTCTCATCGAACGCCCCACGCAGATGCTCGTCTTCTAGATCTTCCTTCAATTCTCGAGATCGCCCACCTCGTCCGAGGAGGAAGCCATCGCCCGCGCACTTCACGCCGTCTGGGTTGCTACCCTCCTCGCACTAGCCGACGCCCACGCCGGCGAGAGCAGCGAGAGCAAGGTGCTCACCGAGCGGGCGCCCGGCCCGGCCCAGATCCTGATTCCTCGAAGCTCGTTCTTGATGGGCTCGACGCCCGAGGAAATCGAGCACGCCATCGATTTGTGCAAGGGAGAGGCCGTCGTCGACGAAGCGGCGTGCGAGAAGCGCTTCGTCAACGA
>DATEMX010000371.1:0-7428 GCA_035275365.1 Polyangiaceae bacterium
GGCAAGCTGTCGAAGATGGCCGACGGTCGCCTCATGACGCACGCGGCCGGATCGGAGGTGAACATGGATCTGCTCGCATCGATGGCCCGCGACGTCGGTGCCGACGAGACGACCGTAGGGGCGATTCGCGCGGCCAACACGGCCCGACACGTGCTCGAACTGGCCGCTGCGCGCGGCCTCGGGGGCCTTTGCTCGGCGCTCTGCGCGCGCGTGGTCGGCCACCTCGCGCGACACGCGGCGAGCGAGATGGCGATCGACGCCGTCCTGGTCGACTTCGACGGCAAAGAGCTCGGCCGCCATCCCCCGACGCCCCCTGCTTCATCCACCACGGAGGTCCCTTGAAATCCGACGAAAACACGTCCTTTGCCGTCGTCGACGGCGACATGCGACAGATGACGGCCCTCGGGCGCGGCATCGAAGATTCGAGCTTCGCCATCATCGACGGCGAAGTGGGACCGCACGCCTTCGGCTCGGAAGAATGGCCTGTCGTGCGGCGCGTGATCCACGCCACCGCCGATTTCGAATTCAAGGATCTCGTCGTGTTCGCCCCCGGCGCCGTCCACGCGGGCGTCTCTTCCCTAAAACGAGGGTGTCCGATCGTGGTCGACGTCAAGATGATCGCCGTCGGACTCAACGAACGCCGCTTGGCCGCCTACGGGTGTCAGATTCATTCGTTCATCTCCGACGCCGACGTCATCGAGGCGGCGTCGGCCCGGAATTCCACGCGCGCCGCCGAGTCGATGCAGAAGGCGCACCGCCTCGGCGTCCTCGATGGCGCGATCGTCGCCATCGGCAACGCCCCCACGGCGCTCTTGGAAGTTCTCAGGCTCGTGCGCGAGGTAGGCGCGCGGCCCGCCCTGGTGGTCGGCGTACCGGTGGGGTTCGTCTCCGCTTCTGAATCGAAGGAGGCGCTCATCGCCTCGGACTTGCCGTTCATCGCGACACGCGGTCGCAAGGGGGGCAGCCCCATCGCCGTGGCGATCCTCCACGCGCTGCTCTTGCTCTCCGCGACTCCTGCTTCCTCGGGTGCCTCATGAGCCAAAGGCGAGCCGTGACGGTCATCGGGATGGGCGACGACGGGTGCGCCGGGCTCTCGAGCCGTGCCGCGAGCGCCGTGTCGAGCTGCCAGGTCCTCGTCGGGGGCGAGCGCCACCTCGCCTTCTTTCCCCAATTTCGCGGCGAACGAATCACGCTCCGCGCCGGCGTCGGTCCCGCGCTCGATCGCGTCGCGGAGCTCGCCAACGAGCACACGGTCTCTATCCTTTCGTCCGGCGATCCGCTCTTCTTCGGCGTGGGATCGCTCGTCTGCCAGAGGCTCGGAGCGGAGCACGTCGAGATCATCCCCGCGCCGAGCTCGGTCCAGTGGGCCTTCGCGCGCGTCGGGATCGCCTGGGAGAATGCGGAGTTCGTATCGGCCCACGGGCGGACGGCCGATGGGCTCGTGAGTCGCCTGCGCCGGAGCGGCAAGGCGGCGATTCTCACGGACGCCACCCACACGCCGGCAACGTTGGCCCGGCGTTTCCTCGATCACGGCGATCGCGATTGGACGGCCTGGGTTTGCGAGCGCCTGGCCGGGCCGGGCGAGCGCGTTCGCCGGTTCGAGCTGGCCGAGCTCGCCGTCGAGCAAGACATCGATCCGCTGAACGTCCTTTTGCTCGTGCGCCCCGCGAGCTGGCGCCCACCGCCGGCCATCTCGTTCTTGCACGAGGACCAGTTCGCCAAGCGCATGCCCAAGAACGGGCTCATCACCAAGCGCGAAGTGCGCTTGCTCTCGCTGGCGTCGCTCGGCCTCGCCCCCGACTCGGTCGTCTGGGACGTCGGTGCAGGGTCGGGCTCGGTCTCGATCGAGGCCGCCATGCTCGCGTTTCGCGGGCGCACCTACGCCATCGAGGTCGATCCCGAAGGAGCGAACTTGTGCCGCGAAAACGCGCGCTCGCTGGGGCTCGACAACGTGCACGTCGTCGAAGGCCGCGCGCCCGAGGCGCTCCGCGATCTCGAAGCGCCCGACGCCGTGTTCGTCGGCGGGAGCAAAGGGAGCATGGATACGATCATCGAGGCGACGATGGGCGCGCTCTCGCCAGGCGGCCGCCTCGTCATCAACGCGGTCACGCTCGAAAACGTGGGCGAAGCGTACACCTGTCTTCGCGCGCGGGGCCTCGATCCGGCGGTGACCCTCGTGCAGATCGCGCGCGGCGCCGCGCTCGCCCGCTACCAACGCTACGAAGCGCACAACCCCATCCACATCTTCGCCGTCGAAAAGCCCAGCGCCGGGTCGGGGCACGTGTCTTGACCACCCTCGGCACGCTCTACGGGGTCGGCGCGGGACCGGGCGCCTCCGATCTCTTGACGCTTCGGGCCGTGCGCGTCCTCGAGTCGGCCGACGTGCTCGCGCTGCCGCGGGGCTCCGATTTCGGCGCCTCGATGGCGTGGCAAATCATCGAACCTGTCGTCGGCAAGCGCGCGTCGCAAGAGCGCCTTCGACTCACTTTTCCCATGAGCAAAGATCCCGCCCTCGTGCGTCCGCGCGTACAAGCGGCTGCCAGCGCCATCGCCGAGCGCTTGGCCATTGGGCGCTCGGTCGCGTTCGTCACCGAGGGCGACCCCTCGCTCTTCAGCACCTTCGGTTATGTGCGCGGAGAATTGCTGCTGCGTCTCCCGGAGCTCCGCGTCGAAGTCGTGCCGGGCGTCACTTCGATTTGTGCCGTGGCTTCCATCGGCGGTGTTCCCCTCGCCGACGGACACGAGCGGGTGGCCATTTTGCCGGCGACCTACGGCGTCGACGATCTCGTCGAAACCTTGCAAGCGTTCGACACGGTCGTTCTCATGAAGCTCGGCGCGGAGATGCCGAACATCCTCGCGGCGCTCGAGCGGACGGGCCTCACCGAGCGCGCTTTCTTCGTCTCCAAGGCGACCATGGCCGAGCAGCGCTTCGAGCCCGACGTGCGCCGGCTCCGCGACGAGCACGGCGGCTGCTTCTCCATGCTCGTCGTGAAGCGACGCGACCGCAGCGGACGCCTCGTCGGGGAGGTCTCATGATCGAACGTCGCCGCCCTTTCGCCGTCTACGCCATCACGCGCCATGGCATCGCCGTCGCGTCGCGCCTCGCGGCCGCGCTCCCCGAGACCGATCTGTTCGTCTCCGAAAAGCTCGCCGCGCTCGCTCCGCCGCGGGCGAAGCTCTTTCCGCTCCCCATGGGGCCCCTGCTCGCCGGCACGTTTCGCGCCTACGACGCGCACGTGTTCGTGATCAGCGTAGGCGCGGTGGTGCGCATGATCGCACCGCTTCTCGTCAACAAGAAGGTCGACCCCGCCGTGGTCTGCGTCGACGATACGGCCCGCTTCTCCATTTGTGTGCTCTCCGGCCACGTCGGACGAGGCAACGTGTTCTCCGAACGCGTCGCGGAGGTTCTCGGCGCCACCCCGGTGGTGACCACGGCGTCCGACGCGCTCGGCACCCTCACCGTCGACATCCTGGGTCGCGATCTCGGCTGGACCCTCGACGATCCCGACCGCAACGTGACGCGCGCCTCTGCCGCCGTCGTCAACGAGGCTCCGGTGCTCGTCGTCCAAGAATCGGGCGAGCCGGGCTTTTGGCCTCCCGATCGCAAGCTCCCGCCGGGGGTGCACTACACCACGTCGCTGGAAGGCGTCGATCCCGACGCTTGGGAGATGCTCCTCATCGCGAGCACCCGCGACGTCGAAAAGAGCCACCCCCGCCACTTCGCGCGTTCCGTCGTGTACCGGCCGAAGAGCTTGGTCCTCGGTGTCGGATGCGATCGCGGGACACCCTTCGAGCTCGTCGCGCGCGGCGTGGCCTCGATTCTCGCAGCGCACGGGCTTTCGGACAAATCGGTGCGCTCGCTCGCGACGATCGACAAGAAGGCCGACGAACCCGCGCTGAACGCCCTTTCGGCCGCGCGCGGTTGGCCCCTCGTCACGTTCTCGGCCGAGGTCTTGGACGCCGTACGCGGGATCGAGACGCCGTCGGAGCGCGTCAAGGGTTTCGTCGGCACGCGCGGCGTCTCCGAGCCCGCGGCGCTCCTCGCCGCGGGCTCCACGCGGCTGCTCGTTCCCAAGCAGCGGTACACCGAAGAAGGGGCCGGCCGATCGATGACGCTGGCCATCGCGGAGCTCCCCTTTTCTCCTCATTTTTGTTCCCCCACACTCGCGAGGTAACCATGGAAGGCGGCACGCTCACCATCGTCGGCATCGGTCCGGGATCGCACGATCACACGACGCCCGCTGCCTTGAAGGCCATCGCCGAAGCCGAAGTCGTCGTCGGCTACACGACCTACATCCGGCTCGTCCGCGACCTCATCGGCGGCAAAGAAGTGATTCGCACGGGCATGACCGAAGAGATCGGTCGCGCAAGCGCCGCGGTCGATCGCGCACGACGAGGGGCCCGGGTGGTCATCATCTCGTCGGGCGACGCGGGCGTCTACGGGATGGCCGGTCTCGTCTTTCAGGTCCTCCAAGAGACGGGATGGCGTCGTGGCGACGCGCCGGACCTTCGCTTGGTCCCCGGCATCACCGCGCTCAGCGCTTGCGCTTCGCTGGTAGGAGCGCCGCTAGGCCATGACTTCTGCGCCATCTCGCTCTCCGATCTGCTGACGCCGTGGGCCGTCATCGAACGCCGCATCGAGGCCGCCGCCGCGAGCGACTTCGTCGTGGGGCTCTACAACCCCGCGAGCGGCCGGCGCACGCAGCAGATCGTGCGCGCGCACGCGATCTTGTCGAAGCATCGCGGCGGGACGACGCCCGTAGCCCTCGTGAAGAGCGCCTACCGCCGCCTCGAGAACCGCATCCTCACCGATCTCGACCATTGCCTCGACTACGAGATCGGCATGCTCACGACCGTCATCGTGGGTTCGAGCCAGACGTTCGTGTTCGAAGGGCACATGGTTACCCCGCGCGGCTACGCCAACAAGTACACCTGGGAGGGCGCGGCGCTGCCGGGGCAGACCCCTGGACGAACGCTCGTCGTGAACGACGGCGTCGCGGCGACCGCGGAGGATGCTTGAGATGGCCTTCGTGACGCGGCTGGCGGGCGCGATCGTGATCGTCACCGAGGTCGACGGAGGCCCCGCTTTCTACGTCGTGGGCGACACCAAGGTGCCTTGCGACTGGGCGGTTCACGGGTTTCTGCGCCCCGAAGCGCGAGAGCGCTCCGCCGTTCGATACGAAAGGCTCCTGCCCGTAGGAGCGGTCGTCTTGGAGCCGAGCGCCTTCGCGATCGAGCTCGAGGGCGAGAGCGCGGCGCGGCTCATCGCCGACCGCATGCTCGTGGCCCGCAACGGATCGGTGAGCGAGCGCCTGTGGCGTCTCGTCACGGGACAAGCCGACGGCGACGCACCGATCGCCTCCGAGAGGGGTACCAACCTGGCTCGTTGGATCCACGAAATGCCCCTCGACGTTTGGAACGTCGTTCGCGACAGCGTTTTGCGGTGCGTCTGAGCGCCCGCGCGGCCTTGCCCGAGAACTGGAGAACGAGATGCGTGTCTACATCATAGGAGCAGGTCCCGGCGATCCGGGCCTCATCACCGTGCGGGGCGCCGAGCTCGTGGCGCGTTGCCCCGTCGTCCTCTATACAGGCTCGCTCGTTCCGCGCGAGATCGTGGCGCGCGCCCGCGAAGACGCGCGTGTCCTCGATTCGTCGAGCATGACGCTCGAGGAGATCGTCCAAGTCCTCGAGGAGGCAAAGCAGGCCGATCATGACGTCGCCCGCGTGCACACCGGCGATCCGACGCTCTTCGGATCCACGGCCGAACAGATGCGCCGCATGGCCGACCTCGGGATCGACTACGAGATCGTCCCCGGCGTCTCTTCGTTCACCGCGGCGGCCGCCGCCCTCGGGCGCGAGCTCACGTTGCCCGAGCTGTCGCAGACCGTCATCTTGACGCGCGCCGAAGGGCGCACGCCCATGCCCGATCGCGAGAAGCTCGAAGACCTCGCGCGGCACGGGGCCACGCTCTGCCTCTTCCTCAGCATCACCCTCGTGCGCGAAGTCATCGAGGCACTCGTCCCTGCCTATGGATCCGACTGCCCGGTGGCCGTCGTGCACCGGGCGAGCTGGCCCGACCAGAAGATCGTGCAGGGAACGCTGGCCGACATTCGCGAGCGGGTCCGCGCGGCCGGCATCAAATCGCAGTCGATGATCTTGGTCGGCCCGGTGCTCACGTCGAACGATTTTGCGAACTCGAAGCTCTACGATCCCGAATTCAGTCACCGCTTTCGCCGCGCGACCAAGGCAAAGGAGCCCGCGGCATGAGCGACGAACAATCGCCCGGCATGCTTGCCAAGAGCCCCGCGCCGCGTGGCCTCTGCATCGTCTATACGGGCAACGGCAAGGGCAAGACGACGGCGGCTCTCGGCATGGTCTTTCGCGCGCTCGGCCGGGGGCTACGGGTCACGGTCGTGCAGTTCATCAAGGGCAAGTGGAAGACGGGCGAGCGTATTTTCGCCGAGACGCTGCCCGGCCTCCGGTTCTTCGTCATGGGGCTCGGGTTCACTTGGGACAGCGACGATTTGGCGCGAGACAAGGCAGCGGCCCGTGCGGCGTGGGACACGGCCCGCCGAGAGATCTCCTCGGGCGCCCGAGATCTCGTGGTGCTCGACGAGATCACCTACACGTTTCACTACGACTTTCTCTCGGTCGACGAGGTGTTGAACGTCATTCGTTCGAGACCGCCGCACGTGCACGTCGTCGTCACCGGCCGCAACGCGCCCGCCGAGCTCCTCGACGAGGCCGATCTCGTGAGCGAGATGGTGTCCGTCAAGCATCCCTTCACGAGCGGAATCAAAGCACAGCTCGGAGTCGACTTCTGATGGGCGAACGCTCCCTGCCGCGGCTCGTCATCGCCGGCGTCGCGAGCCACGTCGGCAAGACGACGGTGACCGTCGCGCTCGCGCGCGCTCTCCGCGCGCGCGGGCTCCGCGCGGCCCTCTTCAAGTGCGGGCCCGACTACCTCGATCCCACTTACCACGCGCGTGCCGTCGACACCCCGTCGCAGAACCTCGACGGCTGGATGATGGGCAAGGACGCCGTTCGCGCGACCTTCGCGCACGCAGCCTCGAACGCCGACGTCGCCATCATCGAGGGGGTCATGGGCCTCTACGACGGCGCGAGCGCCACGAGCGAAGCGGGATCGACCGCGGAGATCGCGAAATGGCTCGACGCTCCGGTCTTGCTCGTCGTCGACGCGGGTGGCATGGCGCGAAGCTTCGCCGCCGTCGTGACCGGTTTCGAGGCCTTCGATCCGGCCGTCCGCGTCGCCGGGGCCATCGCCAACCGCGTCGGGAGCCGGGGCCATCTCGACCTTCTCCGCGAGGCGCTTCGCTCGCCACCCATCTTGGGCGGTTTTCCCCGCGACGATGGGCACGCCTTCGCCGAGCGGCATCTCGGGCTCCTTTCGGCAAACGAAAGCGTGGC
>DATEMX010000372.1:0-3025 GCA_035275365.1 Polyangiaceae bacterium
GAATGGCCAACGCCGCCGGCGCGCCGGACGGCGCGTTCGAGTGGAGCGCCGATCCGACCTTGGCCAAAGAAGCGAGTGCCCACGTCGTTCGGCAAGCCGCCAAACCCGGCGCAGGCGGTGCGGCGGCCAAATCGGGCTCCCCGAAGCGATCTCCGAAAGGGAAGATCGTCGGACCGATTCCCGCCTTCGAGGCGGCCACCTCGGCCAAGGGCGCGCCGCCGCGCGCGCTCGAGGCCTACGCGCGATACCTGCGCATGACCGGCGGCGACGACGCGGCCCAACACCTCGCGCAGGATTTGGCGCGCCGCGCGGCCAAGGCCGAACCCATGCTCGCGCGGCACCTCTTGGCCGCCGACCTCTCGAGCGATCGCAACGAGAAGCGCGAGTGGCTGGGCCGCGCGGAGAGTATGGTCGGCGCCGACGCGCGGCCCATCGAGCTCTTGCTCGCGCAGGCGGAGTTGGCTCGGGGCGGCACCAACTGGCGCGACGCCACGCCTTTCTACGATCAGGTGCTCGTGCGCGATCCCAACAACGTGCGCGGCGTGCTTGGTCGGGTCGAGCTCTACCGCGAGGCCGGTCTCAAGCGAACGGCGCTCCTTACCCTCGAGTCGGCGCTCGAGAAGAATCCGCAATCGGTCGCGCTGCTCCGCGTCTACGCGACGGCTCTGCGCGACGTGGGGCGCACCACCGAAGGAGACGAGGCGGCGAGCCGCTACGCCGCGTTGCGCTTCGACGACACGAACTACCTCGGCGAACGCATCGACCTCGCCGTCATGCGGCGGGACACGAAGGCCGTGGCGCGCTGGGTCGATCGGCTCTTGGCTTCGGATCCCGACTCGTCGTGGGCCCTCGCCACCGCGGCGCGCGCCTATCGCGCGCTCGGACAAGAAGGCCAAGCGCACGGCTTCTACCGCAAGGCGCTCGACCTTTCCCCCGAGGACGTCGACACCTTGCGCGCCGAAGCCGATCTCTACGCCGAGGCTGGCAAGAAGGACGAACAGTTGAAGGCGCTCCGCCAAATCTTGGCGCTACGCCCGCAAGAGAAAGACGTGCGGGAATACGTCGAGCACATCGAACCCCAAAAGCCGCGCGCCGACGAGCAATACGCGTGGACGGCCGACAAGTTCCTCGAAAAGAAAAAACGCCCCGCGGGGGGCCATCACCGCCGCACGCTCCGCGACCTCACGGTGACGACGGTCTTTCAGAACGGGCTCGCGTCCCGGTTTCATCAGGTCGTCTTTCAGCCCCTCTCCGACGAAGCAGCGGCGGCCGCGCGCGAGTATGCATTCGCTTATCAAGCCGACAGCGAGGTCGTGCAGCTTCGCGCGGCCAGGGTTTACCGCGAGAACGGCAAGATCGACGAAGCCGTCGAGAGCGGCGAAGGGCCGGCCGACAATCCCTCGCTGGCAACGTACACGTCGGCGCGCACGTTCTACGTCCATTTTCCGCGGCTCAACGCGGGCGACGTCGTGGAGCTTCAATACCGCGTCGAAGACGTCGGGCAACGCAACGAGATGTCGGACTACTTCGGTGAGATCGTCTACCTACAACAGGGCCAGCCGCTCTTCGGCGCCGAATACGTGCTGATTACCCCGAAGAACCGCAACTTCTATTTCCACGCCTCGCCTTTGCCTGGAATGATGCGCACCGACAAGGTGCAAGGCGACACCCGCGTCTACACTTTCCAAGCACCCGAGGTGGCGCCTCTCTTGCCGGAGCCCACCATGCCACCGTACAGCGAGGTGCTCGCTCACGTCCACGTGTCGACCTACAAAACCTGGGACGAAGTGGCGGCCTGGTACGCAGGTCTCTCCAAGGATCAACTTCGCCCCGACGAAGAGGTACGACGCCGCGTCGCCCTGCTCACCAAGGGCCTCACCGATCCCGCGGCCAAGGTTCGTGCCATCTACGACGAGGTCGTGCAACGAACGCGCTACGTGGCGCTCGAGTTCGGGATCTACGGCTACAAGCCACGACCCTGCGCGCTCACTTTCGCGCGCGGCTGGGGCGACTGCAAAGACAAGGCGACGCTCATCGTCACCATGTTGAAGGAGGCCGGCATCCCCGCCAAGCTGGTGCTCGTGCGCACCGGGATGCGCGGCGAATCGGAGACCGAACCGCCGAGCTTGGCGCCGTTCGATCACGCCATCGCCTACGTGCCGTCGATGAACCTCTTTCTCGACGGAACCGCCGAATACACGGGCTCGAACGAGCTTCCTTCGATGGACCGCGGGGCGCTCGCGCTCATCGTCGACGAGTCGGGCACGGGCAAGCTCGTCCATCTTCCCGATCCCGAAGCGAGCGCCACCAGGCGCACGCGCAAAGTCGACGCTGTGCTCGCCGCTGACGGAACCGCCCAGCTCGACGTGAAGACCGAAACGAGCGGCGCGCTCGCCGCCGAAGAGCGCCAGCGCTACCACGCCAAGGGCACTCGCAAAGAGCGCGTGACGCGCGACTTGGCCGGTGACTTCTCGGGGTTCGAGCTGGCCCCGAACGAAGGCGCGCTCGAGATGAACGACCTCGAAGACATCGAGCAGCCCGTCAAATTGCGTGCACGGGGCAAGGCCGTCTCGCTGGGCAGGCGCGACGGTTCCGATCTTTCGATCCCTCTCGGTCCCACGGGGCGCCTGGTTCCCGCGTTCGCCGCGCTCTCGACCCGCAAGCAAGACATCCGCTTGCACGTGCGCTCGACGCTGGAAGACGAGGTCGTCATCCACTTGCCCGCGAACCTCAAGGTGAAGGGACCACCCGACAACCTGCACCAGGAGACACCGTTCGGTACCTTCTCCATCAACGCGGAGGTGTCGCCGGGAAAAGTGACCGTAAAGAGCAAGGTATCGTTCGACAAGACTCGCATCGCGCCCGCCGAATACCCGGCCTTTCGCTCGTTCTGCGAGGCTGCCGATCGCGCGTTCGCCCAGCGCCTCGTGGTGGGAGTCGGCAAATGAACCGCGGTCTTCGCCTTTCGCTCTCGTCCGTTGCCGTCGCCCTCTTGGGTGCCGCCGCCTGCGGCAATGCATCGGCA
>DATEMX010000373.1:0-2238 GCA_035275365.1 Polyangiaceae bacterium
AATTTGCGAGGGGCTTTGTTATGCGCACGAGCTGACCGATTCGGACGGCCGACCGTTTGCCGTCGTGCATCGCGACGTCTCGCCCCCCAACGTGCTCATGACCAAGCACGGCGAGATCAAGATCGTGGACTTCGGCCTCGCCAAAGCGTCGAGCCAACTCGAAAAGAGCGAGCCCGGGATCATCAAAGGCAAGTTCAGCTATCTCTCGCCCGAGGCCGCGCTCGGCAAAGACGTCGATCATCGAACGGACATCTTCGCCGTGGGGATCATCCTTTGGGAAATGCTCGCCGGGCGCCGCCTCTTTCTCGGCGACACCGACTTCGCGACGGTGAAGCTCGTGCAGCAAGCGGTCGTTCCGCCGCTCACCAAGGCGAACCCCAAGGTCACCCTGGAGCTCGAGCGCATCGTTGGCCGGGCGCTCGCGCGCGATCCTGCGCAGCGCTACCAAACGGCGCGCGAGCTGGCCATCTCGCTGAACGAGTGGCTCTACCGGTACGGCAAGTCCGTCGGCAGCTTCAAGA
Organism: Polyangiaceae bacterium; assembly: GCA_035275365.1. Lineage (GTDB taxonomy): Bacteria > Myxococcota_A > Polyangia > Polyangiales > Polyangiaceae > DASWDH01. The sequence continues at coordinate 522 of DATEMX010000373.1, forward strand.
TCGCGGCGCTCGTGCAGTCGACGGTCAAAGACAAACAGCGCGCCAGACCGATGCAGCACTCGATCATCGACAAGCTGATCGAGGAAGCGCTCTTCGAGTTCACGTCGCTGCAAGAAGACGGCGCTGCGCCTACCAGCAAGACGTCGGACAGCGGCATGGAAGTGGGCGCGGCTCCGCTCAGCCTCGAAAAGTTCCAGCACGCCCACGACTGGGCTCGGGAAATCAAGATCCAGGAGACGGGCGCGCACAGCGGGTCTTTGCCCCCGCAGAACATCGTCGAGGGTAACCTCGCCGCGCTCGAAGACGGCGACGAACCGCTGCCGTCATTTCCGGTCGACGAACCGGGCACCACGGAGTCGCTCAGGCCAGCACCTATCGCGCCGGCCTACCCCGACTCGTCGCTCCCGCCGCCGCCCGAAGCCCCGAAGAAGGGCTCGAGCAGCGCCGTCGCATTCGTCGTGGTGCTGGTCGTGCTCGTGGTGACGGCCGGGGCTTACTACACAGGTCTGCTCCCCGGCGTTCCGCCTCCGCACTAAGTGACCGAGCGTTCCGCTCGGTCACTTAGTTTTTCTTCCTTTTCGGGGCGGCACGCGCCGCCCCGCCCCGTGCCGGAGTCCAGCTCGCTGGACGGAGTCCACGGAGCGAAGCGGAGTGAATAAGCGTGGTTTTCGGGGTCCCCACCCCACGCGGCTCGCTTCGCTGGCTCGGTGAGGGGGGGAAGGGGGACGAGGGAGCAGGCTCACCGTGTCGGGGCCGTGAGCCGTGCCTGCGGGTTACGACGCGGCTTCGCCGTCGGTCTCCTCGTCGTCGTCCTCGTCATCATCGTCGTCATCGTCGTCATCGTCGTCCAAGTCTTCCTCTTCCTCGACCTCTTCGGGTGGGAGGGCTCGGCCTTCTTTGATGGCCTGCTGGCGCGCCTTTTCAGCGGCGGCCTTCATCTGCGAAACCTTCTGCATGACGGCCGGCTTCGGCGCGATGAGCAACGTCATCGTGCGGCCTTCCATCATGGGACGAACTTCCACGTTCGAGAGGTCTTCACACTCGCGGACCACGTGATTGAGCTGATCGGACGCCTTCTCGGGGTGGGTGATCTCGCGGCCGCGAAAGCGGACGGTGAATTTCACCTTGTTGCCCTGTTCCAAGAAGCGTCGCGCAGCGCGCACCTTGAACGCCAGGTCGTGCGCGTCGGTCTTGGGCCGCAGCTTGATTTCTTTGATGTCGACGCTGGTCTGCTTGCGCTTGGCCTCGCGTGCTTTCTTCTTTTCTTCGTACTTGTACTTTCCGAAGTCGAGCAGCTTGCACACGGGAGGCTCGGCCTTGGGATTGACCTCGACGAGATCGAGCCCCAACTCCTGCGCTGCTCTCAAAGCATCTTGGGTCGTCATTACACCGAGCATCCCGCCGTCGGCGCCGATGACGCGCACTTCAGGGACCCTGATGCGATGGTTGATGCGGATTTGTGGACCGCGCTGTTGTTGGCGCGGATCGAAGCGAGGTCGCCCCATATTCATATCGTGTGCTGCCGCCTCCTTTGGGTGTCGTTGCGAGAAGCCGTCACGAGGCCGCTAGCCTCGGGACTCTGATCATGACTTTACCCGGACACTGAGGCCGCACCGATCCGAAAGCACTCGGCCCCGCATCACGCGTACGAGGCTGGCACTGCTCGGGAGCTCGCTGTTCTTTGGATAGGAAGATTTTGCTCTCGCGGAAACGAAGG
>DATEMX010000374.1:0-5550 GCA_035275365.1 Polyangiaceae bacterium
GGTGCAAGCCGACCTTCACGCCGCCATCGGCGAGCGCTTCGATGATGAGCATGATGTACGCCGGCCCGCTTCCTGAGAGACCGGTGACGGCGTCGAGCAGCGACTCGTCCAGCACCACGACCCGTCCCGTGGCTTCGAAGAGCCGACGCGCAACGGCGATGTCTTCTTCTGAAGCGTGGCTTCCGGGGGCGATGGCCGCGGCTCCGGCCAGCGCGATGGCCGCGGTGTTGGGCATCGCGCGGATCACGCGCGCGCCAGCGGGCAGCCTCGACTCGAGCGCCTCGATGGGGACGCCGGCTGCGATCGAAATCACAAGCGTGCCCGGGCGGATGGCCTTGGCGATGGGCGTCACGACCTTGTCGACGACCTGGGGCTTCACGGCGAGCACGACGACGTCGGCCCACCCCGCGAGCTTGGCATTGTCTTTCGTGGTCGAGATGCCGTGCTCTGCCTCGAGCTCGGCGAGCCGCTCGTCGCGCACGTCGCTCGCGAGGATTTGAGCGCCAGCGACCGTGCCCGAGTGGATGAGCCCCTTGATGAGGGCGCCCGCCATGTTGCCGGCTCCCACGAAGCCAATCTTCTTATCTTGCATCGCCTAGGTTCCTGCGGCGAGGGCCGCTACTTGTAGATGATTTTCCACGATTCGATCCCCAAGAGGAGCTCGCCTTCTCCCGGGACGAGTCGCCATGGCGTCAGGAGATCCCGGCTTGGGCCGCGCGCACCTTCTCGTCGCGCTCTTTCAAGCTTTCGAGGATGATGACGGCCGTTTCTTCGATCGCCCGCCCGGTGACGTCGATGACGGGCCACGACGGGTGAGAAGCGAAGAGGCGGCTCGCGTAGGCGAGCTCCTCTCGCACGTGCTCGCGCATGGCGTAGTTGGTTTCGATTGGCATGCCGAGCTGACGTAGCCTCGCTTGGCGAATCTCGCAGAGCTGATCGAGCCCGATCGTGAGCCCCACGATGCGCTCTTGCGGCGCGTCTTCGAGCTCTCGCGGGGGCGGCACGCCGAGTACGAGCGAAAGGTTGGCGACCTTGAGCCCGCGCTGGGCCAAGATCGTGGAGAGCGGAGTCTTCGACGTTCGTGACACGCCCAAGAGGAGAAGGTCGGCCTTCTTGAAGTTGCGCGGCTCCTTGCCGTCGTCGCTCTTGACGGCGAACTCGACGGCCTCGATGCGCCGGAAATACTCTTCCGACAGCGGCAGCATGCCGGCGGGCATGTTGATAGGCTCGCGGTCGAGAAAGTGCCCGAGCTTGCCGATGAGCGAGCCGATCACGTCGACCGCGTCGACCTTGAGCTCCGACGTCGAGGCGTGAATGTATTCGCGCAGCTCGGGGCTCACCACCGTGAAGACGAAGAGCGCGCCCTCATGGCTCGACCGCTCCAGGATTGCGCGCGCAATCTCCTTGGTGCGGACGCGTGTATGGAGCCGAATGACCGCCCCCGCTTGCGGAAATTGCAGAAGGGCAGCGCGAACCACCTTTTCGGCGGTCTCGCCCGTTGAATCACTCACGACGTCGATGAAACGACCGGCCATGCGACGCATCCTACCCAATCTTCGGAGAGAGGCACCTTTCCCGTGGAAGGGTTTCCTCCCTCGGTCGCGTCGATGCCGCGCGGCGTCATCGCTTCGTTTCCGCCGTGTTCGGGGCTTCTCTCTGGATCTGCCAGGCCGAGGCGCTCCCGGCATCTTGTGCTAGGACCGGCATGTGCACGACCCGTACGATGTCCTCGGTGTGGAGCGCGGCGCGTCCCCCGACGAGGTCAAATCCGCCTTCCGCCGGTTGGCGCAGCGGTTTCATCCGGATCGCAACCCGGGTGACGATCAAGCGCAGCAGAAATTCAAAGAGATCAACGCCGCCTATCAGGTTCTGAGCGATCCCGAAAAGCGGGAGATGTTCGACCGATTTGGGGCGGCGGGTGCGGGCGATGCGGGGCCGGGCGGCGGCTTCGACTTCGGCGATCTCGGCAATATCAGCATGGACGGGATCTTCGGCGATCTCTTGCGCGGTTTTGGAATCCGTACGGGCGACCGGGGCGATCTCAAGAAGGAGATCGTCGTTACCTTCGAGGAAGCAGCGTTCGGGGTCGACAAGGAGCTCACCTACGAGCGCACCGAGTCTTGCAAAGACTGCCGCGGGTCGGGGTCCGACGCCGGCCACGCACGCGAAACGTGCTCAGCCTGTATGGGCCGCGGGCGCGTGCGGTTTCAGCAAGGGCTCTTTCCCGTTGCGATCGAGCGAACGTGCTCACGTTGTCACGGCGCCGGCAAAATCGTGACCCACCCTTGTGCTGCGTGCCGAGGCGCGGGGGTCGTCTCGGTCGCCCGCACCATCGAAGTGACCATCCCCGCCGGCATCGAGAACGGCGCGACGAGGATGGTCGAGCGGGGGGGCAACGTCGTCCGCGCCGAGAAGCCGGCCGGTGATCTGGAGTTGACGGTCACCGTTGCGCCGCATCCTTTCTTCAAACGCCAAGGCGATGATGTCGTCTGTTCGGTGCCTATTTCGTTTACCCACGCCGCACTCGGCGGCGAGATCGAGGTGCCCACGCTCGAGGGTCGGGGAAAGTTGAAGATTCCGGCGGGCACGCAGCCAGGTAGCACGCTTCGCATCAAAGGTAAGGGCATCGTGCGGCGGACGCGTGGGGGTCGAGGCGACCAACTCGTCGAGGTCGGCGTCGAAGTGCCCACCTCGCTCACCGCGCGTCAGCGCGAGCTCTTGGCAGAGTTGGCCAAGGAGTTGGGCGATGCCGCCACACCACAACAGAAGACCTTCGTGCAGAAGCTCAAAGACTTTTTCGGTTAGGGATGTCGGCCGGGGACGAAGAAGTGCTAGTGTAGCGACTCGCATGTCTTCACATGACCCCGGCTCCGACCGGCGCAACAACGACCGTCACACCATCGAGCTCAAGGTAGAATACAAGCGGCTCAACACGTTCTTTGCGGACTATACGAAGAACATCTCCAAGGGGGGAACGTTCATCCGCACCGACAAGCCGCTCGAGATCGGTACCGAGTTCGTCTTTGCGCTCCGCATTCCGCGGTTGCCGGAACCGCTCCGCCTGCGCGGTCGCGTGATGTGGACGACGCCGACCGAAAAGGCAACGGCCGACTCGCCGCCCGGCATGGGCATTCGCTTTCAATACGCCAACGATGGCGAGCGATTGGCTACCGAGGGCGTGGTCGAGCAGCTCATGAAGACCGAGCTCGGCGAGCACCTCTCGACCAAGCTCCTCGGCCGCAAGCCGCACGAGGGATAGTCGGGGCTTCGCCCCCCTCTCCTTCTGGAACATCGTTCGGAGTCTCTATGTCATGTCGCGATTGGTCGTTTCGCCTATTCCCCGTCGTCGCCGAGCCCGAGGCCCGTCACGACGGCTTGCCTGAGTTCGGACCATCGGCTTTCGGGGAAGGTCGCGATACGCGCTCCTAGTTCCAGACGGGCCACCGCGCGAATCCATTCCACTCGAAGGGTACAACGTACGGCCAAACCATCTCGCTCGTCGAGAACCACGTCCCAGGGTAGGTCACGAACGTTCGTGGTGCATGGGATGACCACGATCTGGGACAGCGCGCCCATCACTTCGGGGCGTCCGAGGACGACGACCGGCCGGCGCTTGTCGGGTCGATTGAACCGGAACCAACGAATATCGCCGCGAGCGATCATTCGTCCGTCGGGAAGTCGTCATCGTCTTCGAGCGGCCCTTGGGGACCATACGCCGCCCACTCGCGAAGGAGTGCGACGTTGTCCGCAGGCGGCAGATCGATGCCGTCCTCGTCCGCCTCGACGGTGACCCGCACCCGATGGCCGTCAAGCGGCGGGACAGGCGCGTCGAGCGTGATCGTCGAGCCGTGCAGAACGCCTGTGATCGGGTGGGGCGGGTAGCCTGCCATGTCGTCACAAGAGTTTGCGCGGCAAGTTGGGTTCCGTCAACTCGAGCGCGTGTCGGCGGTGGGTATTGTCCTAACTTTGAGGTGAGCGGTCTCGATCACCTATTTCTCGGGGCGCACGCTTCGCAGGCCATCCGGATTGTAGACCAGCAGCACGCGGAGGCGCGTCCCGATGCCGGTTCCGGGCTGTCGCTCGGCTACTGCACCTCCCAGCGCGATCCGTCGGATCAAGCCGCCCAAAAGCGCGGGTGATCGCCCTTGATCGTCAGTCAGAATCTGCTTCGGCTCCTCGCAGCGTTTGGACCGCGGCGAGGAGCGCCGTGCCGAGCCGCCCCTTGCCGGCATCGTCGAGTTTGGCAGCTTCGAGCGAAGACTCGGCGAGCCCGCGCAAGATGCAGCGCCAATGTTCGGTGGGTCGCCACCCCCTGCAAGCGGCGCCCTCGAGCGCCGTCCATTCTCGCGCGTGCTTGCGCTTCCAGGCACTCGAAAGATCGCGGCACAGGCTTGCCGCCTCGCTCAACCTGTCGTGAACGGTGTTGGCGATCGGGGGGCAGGCGGTCGGGCCGGGTGACAGCTGCTTGCCCTGGAAGCATTTGATGTTGCGATCGATCTCGACATATTCGACGTATCGTTGTTCGCAGGTGTCGTTCGTTTGGGAGAACGGCGCGATCGACTCGATGGCGGAAGCCTTCGTCAGATCCTCGGCGCGAAAGGCGCCTCGCTCGAAGACGACGTAGCTCTTGTTGTCGATGAGCGAGGGCAGCCTAACGAGGGAGCTCGTGCAGGGTTCCTTCGAGCAACCGGAGGTCTTGACGAGCGTCTCGGTTGCGAAAGGGTGGTGCACGTGTCCATAGATGAAGGTCGCGCCCGCGAGCACCGCCTCGAGTCGAGTGTCGAGACACTCGGCGCCGAAGGTGGACTCGCATCGGTCGAGACCCGTACCCGCGAAAGGGATGTGGTGCGAGGCGACGAAGTGAGAGCCCACCACGGCGGGGAGGCTCTCGAGCCACCCAACCTGCGCTCCGGTGATGGCGCCACCCATACCGATCTGCACCGGCATCGACTTCACGTCGCAGAGCGCGAGCCGCGTGCCGTAGTCGGTGGTGTCAAGGACGGTGATGGTGGCCTTGGGGATGTCGCCCGCGCCTTCGCGACGGGTCCAACGTTGGTACAGGTAGCTCTGGCGATGCGATTCGGGGCTGTCGTCGGCGCCGAGCCGAAACGCGAACGTTAGCTCCCATCCCGAGCGGGCCACGCTTCCGCGCAACTCGACCCCGAGCGGCAATTCGGCGCCGTTGCCGAGTTGGAGTGCCTTGTGGATGTCGAGGCCCCAGATGGTCTCGTAGTAGTCGACGATTTGACGAATGAACCCTGCTTTGGTCAGCCTGCCTCCGAGTTTTTCGCAGACGCTCCCCCACAAGCGAAACGAGTAGAGATCCCACGGCCCTTGGCCCGCCTCCGCAACGGCGTCCGTGTCGTAGCTCCCGTGGAATAGCGCATCGTGGTTTCCGATGGCGATGATGAAGGGGAGCGTTGGCTGCGTCTTCAGGATGTTGAAAACGGCGTCGGTTTCGGCTTTGCACGAAAACTCCGCCATGTCGCCGCCGAAAAGGCCGAACGAACGATGCTTTTTTTCGCGCGCGAGGATGTCGCCGAGGGCTAG
>DATEMX010000375.1:0-6534 GCA_035275365.1 Polyangiaceae bacterium
GGAATGCCAAGTACAGCTCCCCCACAAAAGAATGTCCAGCCCGCCTCAGCTAGGTGGGGCTGTACGTGAATTGCCGGCGGCGATTCACGGGTTTGGGGCGGAGCCCCAAGGAAGTCCTCTTCGTACAGCGCGGCGCAGCAAGCGTGCCCAGCGAAGCTGGGTACCATTCAACGGGACGTTGTACTAAGAGCCGGTGCCCCGGAGCTCGATGCAAAAAACTCATCTCGTCGGCGCGCGCACCCACAATCTTCGATCGGTATCGGTCGATCTCGCCGAGGGCGAGCTCGTCTGCTTGACCGGCGTCTCGGGCTCGGGCAAGTCGAGCCTCGCGGTCGACACGCTCTACGCGGAGGGGCAACGACGCTTCGTCGAGAGCTTTAGCCCCTACGCGCGGCAATTCTTGGAGCGGCTCGAACGGCCGCCGATGGACGAGCTCGAGCCGGTCGCCGCTGCGGTGTCGGTCGATCGCCGTGCACCCGTCAAGAGCTCGCGCTCCACGGTGGCCACGATGGCCGACGTCGAGGCCTTTTTGTCGGCGCTCTTCACGCGTGAGGCCGTGCCGGTGTGCTCCGAATGCGGCCTCGCCGCGGTTCGCACGGACGCACGCACCGCGGCGGCCTCGGTTGCCTCTGTCCTCAACGGCGACGGCGCCGTGGTGACGTACCCGGTTCGCGTGGGCGGTACCGAGGAGTTCTTGCAGACGCGTGAGCGGCTCGCCTCCGACGGCTATCGACGCCTGTGGGTCGGCGGCGAAGCGCGCGATCTCGACGTGGTGCGGCCGAGCGAAGCGATCGCGGGCAGCGGCGTCATCGAGGTGGTCGTCGATCGCATCAAGACGGCGAAGGCGCATATGCGCCGACTCGAAGAGGCTATCGACCAAGCGTGGAAACGCAGCAGCGGCACGGCCTCCGTTCACTCCGAGATGGGCGTTCACGCCGTGCGCGAGGGCCTCGTTTGCCCGAAATGCGCGCGCGCATTCGAGCCGGCGCGCGCGGGCTTGTTTTCGTACCAGTCGCCCGTCGGCGCGTGCGCCACGTGTCGCGGGTTTGGCCGCACCATCGGCGTCGATTGGAGCAAGGTCGTCCCCAACGACGCTCTCTCGATCGCGAAGGGCGCCATTCGCCCGTGGACGGGCAAGACGAGCGCGTGGGAGCGCAAGGTGCTCGGACAATATGCCAAGCGCACCGGCATTCCGCTCGACGCTCCGTGGAACAAGCTCACCGAGAAGCAGCGAACCATGGTGTTCGACGGGGAAGGGACGTGGACGGGCGGCAAATATCCGGGCGTGAAGGCCTGGTTCAAGTGGCTCGAGACGCGGACCTACAAGATGCACGTACGCGTGTTTCTCGCGCGCTACCGGTCGTACGACTCGTGCGCCTCGTGCCACGGTCAGCGGCTCAACGAGACGGCGCTCGGTTATCGCGTGGGCGGTCTCGATCTCGCCGCGTGGCATGCCCTCGAGCTCGGCGACGCGCGGCGCCGCCTCGCTGACCTCGACGTGCGCACGGCGCAGGGTGAGCTCGTGCGCAAGGAGCTCGGCGGGCGGCTCGGCTATCTCGAGCGCGTGGGCCTCGGCTACCTCGCGCTCGATCGACCTGCCCGCACGCTCTCGGGCGGCGAAGCGCAGCGCGTGTCGCTCACCGCGGCGCTCGGTAGCTCGCTCACGGGTGCGCTCTTCGTGATCGACGAGCCCACCATTGGGCTTCATCCCACCGACGTTCCTCCGCTCGTCCAAGCGATGCGCGAGCTTGCGCGGCGAGGCAACGCGACGCTCGTCATCGAGCACGATCCGCTCGTCGTGCGAAGCTCCGACCGCGTGCTCGAGCTCGGCCCCGGGGCGGGCGCCCTCGGCGGTAACCTGCTCTTCGACGGGACACCCCGCGAGCTCGCGCGGCGCGCTGATTTGCCGACGGGCCGCGTGCTCGCCCAGGACGCGATGCCGCGCGCCGCGCGCGAGCGTCGCAAGCCGCACGGCTGGCTCAAGGTCAAAAACGCGCGGGCCAACAACTTGCGCGGCATCGACGTCGACATTCCGCTCGGCGTCGCCTGTGCGATCACCGGGCCGAGCGGCTCGGGCAAGAGCTCGCTCGCCGAAGACATCGTCTATCGCGCGCTCGCGCGCGCCAAGGGCGTGCGCGACGTGGAGACACCGGGAGAACACGACGCGCTCGAAGGCGGAGCGGGCATCAAGAAGGTTTCGCTCGTCGATCAGTCCCCGCTCGGGCGAACGTCGCGCGGGAACGCGGCCACCTACACGAAGGCGTGGGACCACCTGCGCGCCCGCTTCGCGAGCGAGCCTGACGCTCGCGCGCGCGGGTTCACACCCTCGCACTTTTCCTTCAACGTCGCCAAGGGTCGCTGCGAAGCCTGCGCCGGTGAGGGCTACGAGACCGTCGAGATGCAGTTTCTCGCCGACGTCGCGCTCATTTGCCCCACCTGCCGCGGGCGCCGCTTTCAGGACGACGTGCTCGAGATTCGCTACGGAGAATGGAGCGTCGCAGAGATGCTCGAGCGCACCGTCGACGAGGTGCTGGCCAAGTTCAAGGCCGACGCGCCGCTCACCCGCTCGCTCGGACCGCTCTCGGCGCTCGGGCTCGGGTACCTTCCGCTCGGCCAGCCCTTGGCGACGCTCTCGGGCGGCGAGGCGCAGCGCGTCAAGCTGGCGCGCGCGCTCACGGAGGATCTCGACGGTGCTCTCATCGTGCTCGACGAGCCGAGCGCCGGGCTCCATCCGTCGGACGTCGAACGCCTCATCAGCGCGCTCGACGCGCTGGTACGCGGCGGAGCGAGCGTCTTGATCGTCGAGCACGACGTCGCCGTGATGCGCGCGGCCGATTGGATCATCGATCTCGGACCGGCGGGCGGCAAGAGCGGCGGCACCATCGTTGCCCAAGGTTCGCCCGACGACTTTGCGCACAAGGAGGGAGCGACCGCGCGCGCCCTCCAAGACACGGACCTCGCCGAAAGCGTCGACGTTGCGCGCGCCGAGCAACCCAGCGGGCCCGAAGATCGCGCTATCGTCGTGGAGAACGCGCGCGAGCACAACCTCCGCGAGGTGTCGTGTCAGATCCCACGCGGGAAGTTCTGCGTGGTGACGGGCCCCAGCGGATCGGGCAAGAGCACCTTGGCGTTCGACGTCGTGTTCGCCGAAGGGCAGCGGCGCTTCTTGGAGACGCTCACGCCGTACGCGCGCCAGTTCCTCCCGACGATGCCGCGGCCCGACGTCGATCGCGTGAGCGGCGTTCCTCCATCGATCGCGCTCGAGCAGCGAACGACGCGCGCCGGCGTGAACTCCACCGTCGCGACGGTGACCGAGGTCGCCCACTACCTTCGCCTCATGTTCGCCAAGCTCGGTGATCAACATTGCCCGACCTGCGACACGCCCATCTCCACGCAGAGCGTCGACGACATCATCGACGAGCTCCGCAAGATCAAAGGCGTGCGGACGCTCCTCGCCCCCGCCGTGCAGGCGCGCAAAGGCACCTACCTCGATGTCTTCACCGCCGCGGCACGCCTCGGCATCGAGCGGGCGTGGGCGGACGGCAAGCTGGTGGCGACCGACGCTCCGCCGCGGCTTGCCAAGACCAAAGAACACACCATCGATCTCGTCGTCTTCGAAGGACCTTTGGCTTCGCTCGAGCGCGCCTATTTGGATCGCGCCCTCTCCATGGGGCAAGGCGCGATCAAGGTGCGAAGGCGGGGCAACGACGCCGACGGCGAGCGGCTCTACTCGACCAAGCGCAGTTGCCAGAGCTGCAGGCTCGCCGTCCCCGAGCTCGATCCGCGCTGGTTCTCCTTCAACACCAAGCAGGGCCGCTGCGAGGCGTGCGAGGGGGCCGGCGTCGAAGGGGGCCCCGAAGCGCTCCTCGAAGGCGAGACCAATCCGTGTCGCGCCTGTCACGGGTCTCGCCTTTCGCCGGTGCCGCGGGCCGTGCGTCTCTTGGGTTCGAGCTACCACGACATGGTCTCGCTCTCCGTCGCGCGCGCGCTCCGGCTCGCGAAGAAATGGAAATTCGCGGGCAACCGGGCGCGCATCGCCGAAGCGCCGCACGGCGAGCTCCTGCGGCGACTCGCGTTTCTCGAGCAGGTCGGGCTCTCGTATTTGTCGCTCGATCGCGCCGCGCGCACGCTGTCGGGCGGCGAGATGCAGCGCCTCCGGCTCTCGGCGCAGCTCGGCTCGGGGCTCACGGGCGCGCTCTACGTGCTCGACGAACCCACGATCGGCCTTCACTCGCGCGACACGGCGCGTTTGCTCTCCAATCTGCGCGCGCTCGCGAAGACGGGCTCGACCGTGCTCGTCGTCGAGCACGACTCCGATACCATCCAAGCCGCCGACTATCTCGTCGATCTCGGGCCTTCGGGCGGCCGGCACGGCGGGCGCATCGTGGCGGCGGGCAAGCCGAGCGACGTCCTCGCGAACCCCGATTCGCCGACGGGGCAGGCACTCACGGGTTCGCGCGTCCGCCCTCTGCATCGAGCGGCAACGTCGGCGCGCGACTCGCTCGTGCTCTCGGGTGCGACGGCGCACAATTTGAAAAAGGTCGATCTTCGCATTCCGATCGGCAAGATGACGGTCGTCGCCGGCGTTTCGGGCTCCGGCAAGAGCACGCTCGTGCGCCAAGTCTTCTATCCCGCGCTCCGCCAATCACTCGGCTTGGTCACGCCCGATCCGCTCCCGTTCGCGAAGCTCACCGGCGCCGGGCACGTCGCGCGCGCCATCGCCGTCGATCAATCGCCCATCGGTCGCACGCCGCGCTCGGTCCCCGCGACCTTCCTCGGCATTTGGGACGAGATAAGGCGCCTCTTCGCCGTCACCACCGAGGCCAAGCTCCGCGGGTTTCAGCCGACGAGGTTTTCGTTCAACAGCGCCAAGGGCGGCCGCTGCGCGGCGTGCGACGGGCAGGGCGTGATCTCCCACGAGATGTCATTTCTTCCCGACGTGGTGACGCCTTGCGAAGCCTGCAACGGCACGCGGTTCGAACCGAAGACGCAAGAGGTGCGCTACCTCGGACTCGGCATCGGCGACGTGCTCAAGCTGACGGCCGAAGAGGCCGCTACCGTCTTTCGCGTGCATCCCAGCGTAGCGCGGCCGCTGGCAACGCTGTCCGATCTCGGCGTGGGCTATCTGCAACTCGGCCAAGGGTCGAACACGCTCTCGGGCGGCGAAGCGCAGCGTCTCAAGCTCGCGGCTGAGCTCACGGCAAAGGCGCGCCACGAACCCACGGTGTACGTGCTCGACGAGCCCACCACGGGTCTGCACCAAGGCGACGTCATGCGCCTCATCGACGTCCTCTATCGGCTCGTCGATCGCGGCGATACGCTCGTTGTCATCGAGCACCACCCGTCGGTCATCGCGTCGGCCGAGCACGTGGTCGAGCTCGGGCCCGAGGGCGGCGAAGAGGGGGGCCATGTCGTCGCCGAGGGAACCCCGCGCGACGTGGCCAAGCTCGCGACTGCGACAGGCAAGGTGCTCGCGCACATGTTCGCCGACAACGGACGCCGCACCGCGTTGGGTATATCGGCCTCGTAGATTGCCTGGGGTAGCGGACACGAACTGGGTCTACAATGGGAGAGGGAGAGCAGCGTGACGCGCAAATCGAGAACCGAGCAGACCTCCGGCTACACCATCCTCCTCACGGACGACAACCTCGACTACCTGCAGGTCACGCGGCGGCTGCTCGAGCGCGAAGGGCACATCGTGTTGACGGCGAGCAGCGGGCCCGAGGCGCTCTCGGTGCTCCGGCAGGGCAAGGTCGACTTGCTCTTGCTCGACTACTACATGCCGGGGATGACGGGCGAGCAGGTGGTGACCGAGCTTCGTCAGTTCAATCCTTACGTGCAGGTGATTTTGCAAACGGGCTATGCGAGTGAGCAGCCGCCTCGCGCGCTTTTGCGCCGTCTCGACATCCAGGGCTACTACGACAAGAGCGAGGGTCCCGACAAGCTTCTCTTGTGGACCGAGGTGGGGCTCAAATCGGCGTACGTCATTCAGCTCCTCAACAAGAGCCGGCAAGGCCTTCGCTACATTCTCGATGTCACTCCCGACATGCACAAGATCCAGTCGCTGTCGGATCTCTTGCAAGGGATCTTGCTGCAGGTCACGGGTCTCCTCGGAGCGGCCAACTCGTTCCTCGCGCTCTTGCCCGAGGGCGGGCTCGTTCGGGGGCAGGGCAACCGCCCGGCCAGCTTCTTGGCGATGATGGAGGACGACAACGAGCTCGTCATTCGTGCGAGTACGGGGCGCTTCGAAGGGCACATCAAGGTGGAGACGTACCTTGCCGTCGACAAGATCGAGCTCGTAGCCAAGGCGGTCCGCGCCGGAGAAATTCAGATCGAGCAGGGCGTGACCATCGTGCCGCTCCGGGTGAGCGACCTCGCCATCGGCATCATCTACCTCGATCGCGCGGCCGTGCACGAGCAAGACATCGAGCTTTTGCACATCTTCGCCAATCAAGCAGCGGTCGCCATTCAAAACGCCCAGCTCTACGAGATGGCCACGCTCGACCAGCTCACCGGCGCCTACCTCCGCCGCTT
>DATEMX010000376.1:0-3987 GCA_035275365.1 Polyangiaceae bacterium
AGCGGGGCGGCCACCACGGATCGCGACGGCGCAGCACGCCCGATTTGGTGACGCACAAAGACGGCGAAAAGGAGCGCATCGTGGGTGCGCTGCAGGCGTGCAATTGGAATCGCGTCAAGGCCGCACAAATGATGGGGTTGCCGCGCCGTACGTTCTATCGGCGGCTCAAGGAGTACGGCATTCAGTAGTGCTGAGGCGCAGATCGTCCGAACCAAGCCCAAGGACGCGTGAGCCGTTGAGAATCCCCTGCAAGTTCGCCGGTTGGCGGCGCTTAGGGGTCCGCTTGGTGTAGGTAGGGTCGACGCCTTCGACGCGAAATTGCCCCTAAAGGCGTACGCCGATAGTCCGTAGGAATATGGGGGCGGGCGGTTGGCGCCGGTCCCGGCCGATCCCCAGCACGAGCGAGACCGATCGTGACGCCTGCCCAGCAAATCATTCTCGTCGACCCCGCGGAAGAGGGCACCTCGGTGCTCGGGGGCCGGCTGCGCATGCAAGGCTATACCGTTCACGAGGTTGCGGATCCCGCCGAGGGCGCCCGCATGGCGCTCGCCGACGCCCCCGCCGCGGTCATTGCCGACCTGTGGATGCCAGGCATCTCAGGTGTTCAGCTATGCCGGTTGCTCAAAGCCGAAGCCGGCACCGAGCACGTGCCCGTCGTCCTTCGTGGCCCCGACTCCCAGCGCAACCGCTTTTGGGCCGAACGCGCCGGAGCGGCTGCCTACATCGTCAAAGGTCGCATGGGTGACCTGGTTCGCGCCCTCGCCCGCGCCATCGCGAACACGCCGCCCACCGACGGCTTTTGCATCCAGCTCGCCGGCGACGCCGATCTCCGCGACCGCATCGCGTCTCACCTCGACGCGGCCCTCTTCGAGTCGGTGATCGCGGCCGAGGTTCGCGCGCTCGGAACGTGCGGCGCGTTCGATCGCTTGTTCGATCTCTTCTCGCAGCTCGTGACGCAAATCACGACCTACCGCTGGCTTGCCGTCTCCACCGTCATGCCCTCTCGCTTCGCCTTGCATACGCACCCGCGATGCCGCGCGGAGACCGATCGCGAGGCCCGCACCGCGCTCGGTTTGTCCGACGAGACGATGCTCTGCATCGTCGAAGACGAAGATACGAGCGAAGTTATCGAGGGTCCGACACCGATCATCTACCCCATCGTTCTCGGTGGAACGCTCATCGGAAAGATCGCCCTCGCGCCGAGCGACGACGACCGCCACGCGCGCCAATTGGTAAACGTGCTCGCGCGCGAGGTGGCGGGGCCCATTCGTATGGCGTCGCTCGTCGAAGAATCACAGCGGCTGGCGACCATCGATCCCCTCACGGGTCTGATGAATCGCCGCGCGTTCCTCCAGGCGCTCGACGTCGAATTTGCGAGCGCCGCACGCTACGGGCAGTCGCTCACGGGGATCGTGATGGACCTCGATCACTTCAAGGTCATCAACGACCGCCACGGTCACGCGAGCGGCGACACGGTGCTCTCGACGACCGGAGCCATGCTGGCCAAGCAGGCGCGCAAGGGCGATCTCATCGCGCGCTGGGGCGGCGAAGAGTTCGTGCTCGCCCTCCGCTCCACCGATTTGGCCGGCGCGGCTCACGCCGCCGAGCGCCTGCGGAAGATGGTGTCGGCCCTCGGCGTGACCACCCCCCAAGGCGAGCCAATCGTGACGACCGTCTCGATTGGTGCCGCGCAAGCCATGCCCGGCGAATCGATCGAGTCGCTCATCGACCGAGCCGACCGGGCGATGTACCAAGCCAAATCGGGCGGTCGCAACCGCGTCGTGATCTCGTCCGAAGCCACGCAGCCGGCCGAGGCTGCCCCTGGCTCGGCCGCGCCCGCCGCGGCATCGGAAGCATCGGCAAACGAAAGCGCTTCGAGCGATGTGTCGAACGGCCGCGGTTCGGCGCCGGGCGACGGCGCGAGCGCCCGCAACTGATCGACGACGGCGCCCGGCCCGTTGGACGTCCGCCGATTGAAAGCGCGACGCGCGAGCTTCTTCGGGAAGAGCTCGAGGGCAATTCGCGACAGGTCGTTAGCGAATATCCATCAGCACCGACTCGAGCTTGGCCGCAAGGTCTTGCTCCCGGTGAAACCCGCGCAGCGTGATGCTGTCGAGGTGAGCGCGCACGACTTCGAGGTCGAGGTCGGGCACGAATTGAAGGAGCCGCTGCGCGTCGATGCGATCTTGCAAGCGCGTGTTGGTCATACTCAGGACCTTCATGGCCAAGAGTTCTTCGGCGCGCGCCACGGGAACGCGCAGAGCTCCAAAATCGACGTCCGTAGCTGAGGCGACGATCTCCGTTTCGATTCCCGAGCTGGCGAAAAGCAGATCGATCTTGACGCCTCTCGGCGCCACGAGTCGGGCTGTCGCGAGACGCTTTTGAGTCTCGTGCTCGACACTCGCCACGGCCGTGTAACCAGCACCTCGAAGTTGGAAGACGAGCCCTTCGGCGTCCTCGTCATCTGCAACGACGACGACCAAATCGACGTCGCGCGTGAACCGCACTTCCGATCGCACCGAAACCGCCAAACCGCCGACGAGCGCGAAGCGTCGCCCGCGTGCGGCGAGCTCGCGACAAATTTCGTGAACGGCGAGTTCGGGCACGAACTCAGTCATACCGGGTCAGCCAAACGGTGAGCATGCGATCGATCTCTCGTTGGCCGGCGTCGGGGAACTGGCGCTCCAGCGAAGACCGCTTGAGGCGAACGCCCACGATCATCATTTCGATCGCCTGTGCGAGCTTTTCGCCGGGGGTGAGCGACCTGGCGAGCTCACGATCGCTCACGTCGAGCGCGTCCATGAAGAAAGCCTAGCTCGGCCGAGTCGGCGCGTCATCCGAGGATCGAGCGCGCTCGACGTTGTTGATTCGCGCCGGGACAACCCCTTGGCAGACCCGCATAAGTAGGGCTAGCGGCCGTCGGCCGATGGTGCTGGACTCGGGCACGCGACGAAATATCGATGGTTCCTGCTACAATCAAAGGCATGAAATCCAAGCGAAGCCGTCGGACTGGAGCCACCAAAACAATCGGTGTGTCCCTCGATCCGGAAACCAAGCGCAAGCTCAAGGAGCTCGCCGATGAAAAATATGGGGGTAACGTCTCCGCTCCCGTCGCCGAGATGACCGACGCGACGGTCCGTCAGGCTGCCTTCGACCGCGCTTGGCGCTGGTACGGAGGCGCGGAGCCGTCCGACGCGACGCGAGAGAAGATCGTCGCCGCCCTCGAAGACGGTTGGGCTCACGCCCGAAAGCACGCTGCGAATAGGCAACGAAGGACGGCTGCGTGAGCAGCCTTGATGAGCGCGAGCTAGTCAACGCCCGCGTCGGTCGCGGTGGAAGAGGCGCCGCTCTTCACGCCGGGGAGACTTTTGATGAGGGCAAGGAGGCAGGCGCTGTCGGCGGGCTTCCATTTGGTGCGATTGGTGAGGGGCATTTTTTCGCCGCACGGCGACGCTGTCGTCTTCAAGTAAAGGAGGCTCTGTTCGGCGTTGCTCCGGTCGATGATGCGGTAGGTGTTCGCCGAGCCTTCGGCGCACGTTCCGGCGGCGAGCGACGGATCGGTGGGGACGTCGACGGGCTTGTCGATGTAGGGAGCGAGATCACCGCTCAGGTCGAGGCCCGAGAGCTTCGTCTTGCTGTCGTGGCATCCGGAATTCGCGCAAATCGTCTTCACGCTCGGGCAGGTCACGGTCGGAGTCGTGCCGGCGTCGATGCCGGAGAGAGGCAAGAACGGCGCAATTTCGGCGTCCGTCAGCTCGCCCGCGCAACCCGCTCCGAGCAGCAGAAGGACGAACGCCATGCATGTCGCAAAAGGACGCGGGCTCATGGCGACACGACGCCTGGGATACCCTTGATCCATTGGAGGATGCACGCGGGTCCCGTGTCGTTCCTCCAACCGCTGTTCTTCGGCGCCACGATCGGCATCTTGGTGCCGCAGGGCGGGTCGACGGTCTTGGTGTAGAGGAGGCTCTGCTCGGGATGAAGTGG
>DATEMX010000377.1:0-9644 GCA_035275365.1 Polyangiaceae bacterium
GCCGCATGGTCTTCGGCTCGATGTCGGGGACCACCGAGGCTTGCAAAGCGAGCGTTCTCGCGTTCGCACAGTGACCGCGCGAGGCTTCGAGTTGCGCAAGACCGAGCTTGGCTTTGGCGCGCGTGTCAGCGTCATCTGCACCCGCCGAGAGGTTCGAGAGGAGTTTCTCGGCGCCCTTCTGATCGCCCGCCGTCAAGGCGTCGCTGATTTCGATCCAAGACGCTTCGTTGCCCGCGGGCTTGACGACCGCCAGAGGCCGTTTCGCGGCCCGCGTTGCTTGCGGCGACACCTCGCGTGTCTTTTCGATGGTCGTTTCGACGGGCGCCGGCGGAGAAATCGCAGAAGGCTCGGAAGGTGGTGTAACCTCGCTGGGAACCCAACGGGCCGCCCGGCGTTGCGTTGCCGCGTTGCTCGACGCGCCCAGGTTGGTATCGCGATCGGAGGGGGAGCTCTCCGGCTCCGTAGGGACCAGTGCTGGGCCGGGCCCGTTCATTGGAAGGAGGTGTTTGGCGTCGCGTTGCGCGTCGATGGGCCCGCCGACCTCGCCGTTTTTGGCGTAGACAAGGGCTCCGAAAAAGACAGCGAAGCTTCCCATCAGCGTCCAGGTCTTTCGGCGCAAGAGCGGTTGCCTGCGAAGGCGCAGCCGCCGCCCGAGTCGGTCGGCGCCGCGCCGAACTTCGGCGGGGCCGGGGCGAGCGGACTTCCAAATTTCTCGCGCGAGGGCGAGCGTTCGATCTTGATCGCTCATGGCGCCTCCCTTTCGAACGCGGGATCGGTTTCGAGGAGGGTCGCCAGCTTCTTGCGGCCATCGCGAAGTCGTGAGCGGACGGTGCGTTCGTTGCTGCCTACGATTTCGGCGACGTCACGAAGGTCGACGCCTTCGAGATCGTGCAGGACGATGACCGCTCGCTTGGGCGCCGGCAACGCCGCGAGCGCTCGGTGAAGGCTGGCGGCGCGCTGACCGCGCGCGATGGCGCCTTCGGCGCTTTCGTGCGGGCCGTCGTCGCTTTCGCCGGGGCACTCGTCGTAGAGCGTGAAGCGCCGACTCCACCGCCGGTACCAGCGGTCGTGCCCGAGCAGGGTTCGATAGGCAACGCCGTAGGCAAACGTCGAGAGAGAAGAGCGACCTTCGAATCGCGGCATGACCCGGATGAGCCGCAGGGCAGCTGCCTGAACGAGGTCGTCGATGTCGGAGCGCGGGCCAGCCAAGACGCGCATGTGCCGATAGAGCAGCTCGAGTATCTCGGTGGGCAGCACACGAGGCGCGCTGGAGGCGCGCGCCGACGTAAGCGCGTGCAGCGACATGGCTTCCGGACTCAGCGGCAGGGTCATCGAGCCTGTAGGTTACTCCCTTTCGACCTTAGTTCCCCTTGCCCGGCGAAATGATCGGCCCGATTTGTTTTGTTAACATCGTCAAGTCCCTCTTCCCGTGGCGCCCGACATCGTGTGAAACTCCACGAGAGTGTATCGTTTTCCGAGATTCCGCACTGTCTTCGTGGCGCGCGCTCTTCCGGCGTTGGCCGGGTGGCTCATAGCGGCGCCCGCGTCGGCCACGGCGATCATCGTTCGCTGCTCGTCGGTTTCCGAGTCGCAACGGGCCGAGCTCGAAGCCCGTGGTAGGCTCCTCTTGTCGAGCGCCGGAATGGATGCGTCGATCGTGATCGCTTGCGATCCCACTGGGACGTCGCTTCTCTGGACCGACGGCACCCGCACCGCGGTCGACGTACGCGCCGGCGTGGTCGAGGGATCGCTCGACGCCATCGAATCCCGTCTGGCGGTGCGCGGTCGCGCCAAGAAGGCGATGCCGAGCACCGATCGCGGTGAGCCGGTGGCGGCGCCCGCGCCCGCCATGGGCGAAGGCGAGAGGGAGTCAGCCCCCGTCGAAGGCGAAACGTCGTCGCGCACCGATCTCGGACTCGAGGGCGGCGTGAGCGTCGCTACCACCGCCGAGTTTTGGTCCGGGACGGCGTCGATGGGCTTGGGTCCACGGCTCGACGTCGGAATTGGTCCGCGAGGTCCGTGGGTCTTCATCATTGCCGAAGGCGCGAGCTTCGGCCTGGGCTCCAATGGATCGAGTCAAATCATGCTGTTCGACCTGCAAGCTGGCGTCGCCATGGGGGCACCCTTCAAGAAGCGATTGGGGCTCGGCGTCGTCATCCTCGGGGGAGGCGAACGGTTGGCCGCTTCGACGTCGAACGGGCTCTGGGTGTGGAGCGCGACCGGCAGCGTGGGGGCGCGGGCTTCGCTCCCGATCGGCACCCTGAGCATGTGGTTGGGCCTCGACGGCAGATTTCGCTCTGCAACACTCGAAGCGGGGGGGCCCTCACCGGTGTCGGTACCGCAGCTCTCGGCGATGATGTCGTTCGGCTTCATGTTCCCCGCTTTCAAGCAATGATCCGCACCCGATCGTCCGTTCGCCGGATGGTCAAAGTATCCCGGGGCCGGCATGCTCCCGACGTGCGGCGGCGTTGGCCAGGGGCCGCAAGGTCATCGGTCGCTCGGGAGCAGCGTCATGAACGGATCGGCACCGGTGTTGCTGGTAGAGGACGACGACGAGGTCGCCGAGGTCATCGTCGATGGTTTGGCTTCGCACGACATCCCCGTCGATAGAGCGGTCAACGGCGAGCAAGGCGTGAAATACCTGCGAACCCACGAGGTTCCGCGCATGATCCTGCTCGATTGGAACATGCCAGTGATGAACGGGCGGCGCATGTTCGAGGTGCTCCGCACCGAGCCCACGTGGAGCGCCATCCCTATCGTACTCTTGACGGCCGATGGCGGAGCGAAAGACAAGGCCCTCGAGGTGCGAGCCAGTGGCTACGTCCGCAAGCCGTTCGAAATGGACGATCTCGTTCTCATGGTCGAAGCTACCCTGCGCGACCATCCGGTGCCGTCGGTACGTCGAGGCCCGTTCAAACCACTCGCTCGGCCTGTGTCCGCCGAGATGGCCGAGCGGCGCGAGCGAATCGGCTTCGGCAACAGCTAACACTACAGCGCCAAGATCCGACCCGGTAGTGCCAAAGAGCCCGGCATGAATGGTGACCGAGCAGTCCTACGGCCGCGTCGCGAGGACGCACGTCGTCGGTACCGGGTTTACGGCGCGTACCCTCACCTTGACATCATGAAACCCAGCGTCCATGAAGGCGTTGCGGAGCCGCGCGCTCCACTCGCGCGTCGTTTCTGCCGTGGCATGCCGACCGCGGGGTTGAATCGCGATGGCGGCGAGCCCGCCCGGCCGGAGCACGCGCTTCATCTCTCTGATGGCCAGACCGAGGTCCTCCCAAAATTGGACCGAATTGATCGAATAGACTCGATCGAACGTGCCGTCGCCGTAGGGTAGCGAGCAGGCTGACCCGAGCCTGAGTTTGGCGTTGCCCCAGCTCACGCCTGTGCGGTTTCTGCGCGTGGCCTGGCGCAGCATCACCTCCGAATGATCGACGCCGGCCACGACCCCTTGCTTGACGACCTCGAGCACGCGAGCAATGTCTTGCCCCGGACCGAACCCAATCTCGAGCACGAAGTCGCGCGATTGGGGACGCACGAGTGACAAGATCCATTTGTTGCGCTCGGCATTCTTGAGCGCCATGAGGTGACCGACGAGCGCGCCGATCCAGCCAGTGGGATTGCCGAACTGTTCGCTCAAGGTTCGTGGCTTATGCTGCGGGACGGGCGTGTGCCGGAGAGGCTGGCCGATGTCATCGAAGCTCGCGGTCATGGTGCGTCCGTCAAGCACACACCGGGCCAGCGAATCGAAAAGGGAGGGCTCGCGCGCCAACTCGTGAGAAAGGCGCTCATGCGAGCCTGCGGCGCCCGCGCGACCCGGTCCAGGTCGGCCCGGTGGACAGGTGTCCGGACATTGGTCTGCCGATGGCGTCGGAGACTTTGGTAGGGGCAGATCTCGCGCACGAGCCCCAGCGCTACTTGACGTGTTCCTCGCCGCCCTGCGCGATTTTCTGTCGCATGCGGCGGATCAGCGCGTCATAGCCATCTTTCTGCAGAATGCGGTTGAACTGATTCTTGTAGTTGCCGACGAGGCTCGAGCCCTCGGTGACGATGTCATCGACGCGATAGCTCCCCGAACGCTCGGCGAGCGCGTAGTCGATGGTCACGGGGTCCGCCCGAGGATTGGTCTTCGAAGTGGCTCGCGTGTGGACGGTCACGCCGGGATCGGCAGGCTCTTCGGACAAGTATTCGACGTTCCAGTCGAGAATGCCCTGAATGTTCTTCTGGTAGCTGCGCTGAACCAGCTGCTTCAAGAGCCCCGAGAACTCCTTGCGCTGGGCGGCCGAAAGATCGTCCCAATGCCCTGCCAGCGAGCGCTTGGCGAGGGCGTCATAGTCGATCATCGAGTCGAGCACCTGCGCGACCTTGCGATCGCGGTCGGCGCTCTCGGGCTCGTGCAAGAGCGAGGTGACCTGTCCTTGCTTGCTCATGACGAACTGCCTGGCCCCTGTCGATTGGGCGCCCAGCGAGGGCGCGAACAACGAGCAGGCAAGGGCGAGGAACGACCCGGCGGCTGCCTTCCAGAGCGGTATCATTCCATCTACGTGGGGCGACCGAGCGCTCGCGCAAGCCTATCGCCGGGTCGCCCTCTCGCCGAACTGCTGCGCTTCCGTCGAGTCGTCGAGCGCGTAGGTGGAGCTCTGCCCCGACGAAATAATCTCGGCGACCTCGTCGAAGTATCCCGTTCCGACCTCTCGCTGATGCCGCGTGGCCGTGTAGCCCTCGGCCTCGGTGGCAAACTCGGCTTCCTGCAGCTCCGAATAGGCGCTCATGCCCCGATCGCGGTAGGCCCTGGCAAGTTGAAACATGGAGTGGTTCAGCGAGTGAAATCCGGCCAACGTGACGAACTGAAACTTGTAGCCGAGCTGGCCGAGGTCCTTTTGGAACCGCGCAATCGTGGCCTCGTCGAGATTTCTCTTCCAGTTGAACGAGGGCGAACAATTGTAGGCGAGGAGTTTGCCGGGGTAATCCTCGAGCACGGCCTTCGCGAAGCGGCGGGCCTGCTCCAGGTCGGGCGTCGATGTCTCGCACCACAGGACGTCGGCGTAGGGGGCGTAGGCGAGCGCGCGCGCGATGGCGCAGTCGATGCCGCCTCGCAATCGATAAAATCCCTCCGGAGTTCGCTCGTGCTGGGTGATGAACTCGCGGTCGCGTTCGTCGACGTCGGACGTGATGAGCTTCGCGCTGTCCGCGTCGGTGCGAGCGAAGATGACGGTGCTTACGCCCATGACGTCGGCCGCGAGGCGCGCCGCCGTGAGCGTGCGGATGAAGTGGCTGGTCGGTACCAAGACCTTGCCGCCCATGTGCCCGCACTTCTTCTCCGACGAGAGCTGATCTTCGAAGTGCACGCCCGCCGCGCCGGCCTCGATCATCGCCTTCATCAGCTCGAACGCGTTGAGAGGCCCGCCGAAGCCCGCCTCGGCGTCGGCCACGATGGGCGCGTACCAATATCGATCGAGCTTTCCTTCGGTATGCTCGATCTGATCGGCGCGCTCGAGCGCGCTGTTGATCTGTCGCACGACCCGCGGCACGCTATCGACCGGGTAGAGGCTTTGGTCGGGGTACATCTGCCCGGCGCTGTTGGCGTCGGCGGCCACTTGCCATCCGCTCAAATAGATGGCCTTGAGACCCGCGCGGACCATTTGCACGGCTTGATTGCCGGTGAGCGCGCCCAGCGCGGCGACGTATGGCTCCGTGTGCAAGAGGTTCCAGAGCCGAGCAGCACCGACCTCCGCGAGCGTGTGGCGGATTTCGATCGATCCTCGCAAGCGCTCCACGTCCGAGCGTGAGTAGGGGCGCACCACCGAATCGAATCGGCCGCGCGCCGCGTGGCTGCGTGGAATGCCCATGGGAATGGTCGACATGGCGTTCTCCTTGGCTAAATCAGAGTTCGCGATCTCGCGAACTCTTCTGTTTCCGAGCGAAGCGAGCCGCGTGGGGTGAGGCCCCGAAAACGACGTTTTGCACTTCGCTTCGCTCCGTAGGCCTCCGTGGACTCCGTCGAGCGGGCTCTGACTCCGTCCACTCCGGCACGCGGCGAGGCGGCGCGAGCCGCTCCGAAGGGTAAGGAGGCTGAATGCTCGAGCTTCATGCTCGGTCACTTAACTCCCATCGAGCGACAGCATCGAGTCGTAGGCGGGCACGGTGAGGAATTCTTCGAAGCGAGCTTGGGTCGCTAGCGATTCGAAGAGCGCGGCGGCTTGCTGCCACCTGCGCCACGTTTCATCGACAAGAACGAGCTCGCGGAGCTCTTCGTCGATGAGCGAGCGGACGCGCTCTTCGGTGATCTCTACGCCGTCACTGGTCGTGCTCCGGTGGTGTATCCACTGCCAAACTTGGGCGCGACAAATCTCCGCCGTCGCGGCGTCCTCCATGAGGCCGTCGATGGGGACGCACCCGACGCCCCTGAGCCACGACTCCAGGTAGCGAATGCCCACGCGAATGTCGTGCCGCAAACCGCGCTCGGTGGGTTGCCCCGTGGGGACCGCCAAGAGATCGGCCTCCGCCACGCGAACGTCGTCGCGGCTTCGCTCGATTTGATTCGGTCCCGGCATATGCTCGTCGAAGACCTTCTTCGCGACGGGTACCAGCCCGGGGTGAGCAACCCATGTGCCATCGTGTCCGTCGGTCACTTCACGCAGCTTGTCGGCACGGACGAGGCGTAAGGCGCGCTCGTTGGCTTCTGGATCGCCTTTGATGGGAATCTGCGCGGCCATTCCTCCCATCGCGTGAATCCCGCGGCGATGACACGTCTTGACGAGGAGTTCGGCGTAGGCACGAAGAAATCCCCGATCCATCGTGACCTCGGACCGATCGGGGAGCACCGCGTGGGGATCGAAGCTCTGCGTCTTGATGAAACTGAAGATGTAGTCCCACCTTCCGCAGTTCAGGCCCGCGGAGTAGTCGCGCAGCTCGTAGAGGATCTCGTCCATTTCGAACGCCGCCGGCAAGGTCTCGATGAGCACCGTGGCGCGGATGGTGCCGAGCGGCATGTGCAGGGTCTCTTCGGCCTTGACGAAGACGTCGTGCCACACCCTCGCTTCGAGGTGGCTCTCCAGCTTGGGCAGGTAGAAGTAGGGCGCCGTTCCTCGTTCGCACAGCGCTCGCGCATTGTGGAAAAAGTAGAGCCCGAAGTCGAAGAGAGAGGCTCGAATGGGCTGCCCCTGACTGGTCACGTGCTTCTCCAGCAGATGCAGCCCTCGCGGGCGCACGAACAGGGTCGCCGTGCGTTCGTCGAGCGCGTAAACCTTCCCCGTGTCCGGAGCGGACCATCGAATGGCGCGACGAACGGCGTCGATGAGGTTTTGCTGTCCGTCGACGACGTTCGAGAACGTGGGCGAGGTCGAATCTTCGAAGTCGGCCATGAACACGTTGGCGCCGGAGTTCATGGCGTTGATGATCATCTTTCGGTCGACGGGACCCGTGATCTCAACGCGTCGATCGACGAGGTCGCGCGGAGTGGGCGCGACCTTCCAGTCCGATTCGCGTATCGCTCGCGTTTCCGGCAAGAATCGAAGGTGGCCCCCACGCGCGAGGCGCGCTCGCTTGACGTGACGAGCGGCCAATACCTCGTCGATGCGCGACGAAAACGCGGCAGAAAGTGTCGCGACGAAGTCGAGGGCTTCGTCGGTGAGCACGCGGTCGGCGTTGGCCGGGCGCGTGGAGACGGAAAGGCGAGCGGGCGGCTCTGCCCCGATGCGGATGCTCGTTGTCATGGTCGTCGTCTCTTTGGCACCCGCGGTGGCCCCACCGCAAGCGATGCTTTTGGCCCGCTAAAACCGCCCCCCGGAAGTTCGGCATGGGGCCGTTCGCCTGGACCGTTGGCCCGGCTTCGGATAAGCTACACCGTGAGCGATACCCTCGCCATGTCTCCGTCGCGAAGTGTCTCTCTCGAGCAGTGGGTGCGATCGATAGCGGAGATCGCGACGCCTGAGCGAATCGTCTTCTGTGACGGAAGCAAGCAAGAGATCCGCGCCCTCGAAGCCGAGATGGTGGGCGCCGGCACGCTCATCCCCCTCTCGGCGGCCTCGCATCCGCGCAGCTTCCTTCACCGCTCGCACCCGAGTGACGTCGCCCGAAGCGAGCAGCTGACATTCGTTTGCCCCGAGGAAAAGGACGACGCGGGCCCGACCAACAATTGGATGAGCGCAGACGAGTTTCGATCGAAGGTCCTTCCTCTGTTCTCTGGCTGTATGGCCAAACGCACGATGTTCGTCGTCCCTTATCTGATGGGGCCGGCCGGGTCACGATACGCCCGCGTGGGAGTCGAAATTACCGATAGTCCCTACGTTGTCGCCAATCTCCGCATCATGACTCGCCTCGGCGACGCCGCCCTCCAACTGCTTCGGTCCGAGCCCGACAAAGACTTCGTGAAAGGCGTGCACTCTCTCGGCGATCTCTCGCCCGAGCGGCGCTTCGTGTGCCACTTCCCCGAGACGCGTTCGATCTGGAGCATCGGCTCCGGCTACGGGGGAAACGCCTTGCTCGCCAAGAAGTGCCACGCGCTGCGAATCGCCAGCGCCGAGGCTCGCGACGAAGGCTGGCTCGCCGAACACATGCTCGTGGTTGGGGTGAAGGACCCAAAGGGTCGCGTGACGTATTTCGCGGCGGCCTTTCCGAGCGGGTGCGGAAAAACCAACCTGGCGATGCTCATTCCGAACCTACCGGGTTACGAGATCGAGACGATCGGCGACGACATCGCTTGGATGCACGTGGGCGACGACGGGAGGCTTTGGGCCACGAACCCCGAGGCCGGCATGTTCGGCATTGCGCCCGGCACCAGCCCGCGGACCAACCCCAACGCCATGCGCGCGATCGAGAGCGACACGATCTTCACCAATGTCGCCCTCACACCCGACGGACGGCCGTGGTGGGAGGGCCTCGATGAACGTCCGCCCGAAGGGACGGTCGACTGGCAAGGCAGGGTCCTAGGAGCGACCCACGGCGGGCCAGCCGCGCATCCCAATGCTCGGTACACGGTGGCCATCGATCGCTGCCCGAGCGTAGGCAAGGGCGCCCGCGACCCGAAGGGCGTTCCCATTTCGGGCATCATCTTCGGCGGTCGTCGGAGCCGCCTCACGCCGCTCGTCTACGAAGCGACCAGCTTTCGGCACGGTGTTTACGTGGGGGCCACTATGGTCTCGGAGACCACGGCCGCCGCCACGGGCGCCACTGGCGTTCCCCGGCACGACCCGATGGCGATGCTCCCGTTCTGTGGATACAACATGGGCGACTACTTCGGGCACTGGCTCGAGGTGGGCAAGCGCCTCTCGCGGCCGCCGAGGGTCTTCCACGTCAATTGGTTTCGCCAAGACACGGCCGGTCGAACGCTGTGGCCGGGATTCGGCGAGAACATCCGCGTTCTCGAGTGGATGATTCGCCGCGTGCACGACGAAGTCGATGCTCGGTCGACCGTGCTCGGCTACGTCCCTACGATGGGCGGCATCGATCTTTCGGGGCTCTCGCTCTCGCCGCGAGGCCTCGAGCTCCTCCTCGAAGTCGACGCCGAGGAGTGGTCGAACAGCACCGACGACTTGGCGCGGTTTCTCGCCCGCTTCGGGGGGCGCTTGCCGCGCGCGCTCCTCGAGGAGCACGACGCCTTCGTCCGCCGCGTGGCGAGCGAGCGCACTACCTCGTCAGCG
>DATEMX010000378.1:0-3126 GCA_035275365.1 Polyangiaceae bacterium
TACGACAGCCTGCCGCGTTTCATCCGGCGTGGGTGGGTCATCCGCCCGTGGGGAACTAGTGCCGCGGCTGAACTGAGGGCAAGACTTCGGCCGCGCGACACTAGTGCTGCGCGGCGAAAATTTGGCCCCCAGATTTCGAGAGCGTGGTGACCCAGGTAGATCGGCGCCGGAGGTGCCGTGGGGGTGGGCCCTGTTCCGGGCGAAGCCCCGGCGGGGCGCACTCGACCTCGAGAGTGACGCGCTCGTTGAGAACTTCGGCAACGCTTCGCGCTAGATTCATCGCTGGGCTCCGGTCGTCATAAGGTCCCTCGAGACCACCCAGGCTTTTTGCGGTTCAAGAAAGCGGACAGTCGACCGTCACGCAAGCTCGACCGGAGCCCTCTGATAGTTCGCTGCAGGCCCAGCGACAAGCCAGGGACCTGCGGCGCAGACGTCAGTGACCACCGACCATCCAGGGGACTAGCGAGCGGACCATCCGAGGTCCATGATCACCGGCGCGCCGGTGAGCGCGCGTCCGTTCGGACCTAGGAGAAACGAAGCGAGTGCCGCGACCTCTTCGGGTTCGATCAGCCTACGAACGGCCTGAGGTGCGAGGATGACGTCTTGGAGGACGCGCTCCTCGGGTACGTTGTACGCTGCGGCTTGGGCGGCGATCTGAGCCTCGAGCAGGGGCGTGCGTGTGTAGGCCGGGCAAATGGCGGCGGCGCTGATGCCGATGTCGGCGCCTTCGAGCGCGAGCGCTTTGACCAAACCTATCACGCCGTGTTTGGCCGAGACGTATCCTGCTTTGAACGGCGAGGCGACGATCCCGTGCACCGACGCGATGGCGAGAAAGCGGCCGTCGCCGCTCGCCGAGAGCGCCTCCCAGGCGTATTTAGCGAGCAGAAACGGGCTCGTGAGAAGGAGGGCCAAGAGCGCGTCCCAGCGGTCTTCGTCGAATTTGGCAATCGGAGCCACGTGCTGAAAGCCGGCGTTTGCCACGACGGCGTCGAGCCGCCCGAAGCGAGCGATCGACGCCTCGACGACCGCGCGGTTACCGTGGCGCGTGGTCAAGTCACCCTCGTCGACGTCGACGCCGTGGACTTGCCAGCCGTCGCGCTGCAGACGCTCCGAGATGGCGAGTCCAATCCCGCTCGCGGCACCCGTGACGAGAGCGGCTCTCATGATGGGCGGCTCGCTGGCCTTGGTAAGACTGCGTGCCCGTGGGGTCGCGCGTTCGTGACAACGGCTCTACGATCGGCAGTCACCGACGCGATCTTAGCGGCGAGAACCATCGGGCCAATCGATCTGGAGGCGTAGGGGTAGGGGCGTAGGATTGTCCGCTCCGTCGTTCACTATCGGTAGAGCGAAGCACGACCCTGGTGCCCGAATAGGTTCAGGCTCCCATTTGAACCAAGCGATACCCGACGCCCGGCGTCGTCACGATCCGCCTCGGTTGAGAAGGGTCGTCTTCGAGTTTTCCGCGCAGCTGCTTCATATAGACGCGTAGGTATTGAACCTCTTCCTCACGAGAGGGGCCCCACACCGCGCGCAGGAGCTGGCGATGCGTGACGACACGGCCGATATCGCATGCAAGAAGGTGGAGCAGCTTGAACTGGGTCGACGTGAGGTCCACTTCGACATCGCGCACGAAGACGCGCCGCTGAACTACCTCGAGCCGCAGATCGCCCAGCACGATCTGCGATCGCTCTTCGAGACGAGGTGCGTGGCGGAGCGCCGCGCGAAGGCGGGCCATGAGCTCCCCTTCACGAAAAGGCTTGGTGACGTAGTCGTTGGCGCCTGCGTCGAGCGCACGAATCTGATGGTGCTCTTCGTCGCGCGCCGACAAGACGATGATGGGAAACGCGTGATCGCGGCGGACCTGCGTGGCCACTTCTACGCCGTCGATGTCGGGCAGCCCGAGATCGAGAATCATTGCCTGTGGGGTCTGCTCTTGCAATTCTTGCAAGGCTTGCGCGCCGCTCTCGGCTTCGAGCACGGCGTACCCTTGGCTGCGCAGAGCGACGATGAGAACCCGCCGCATCACGACCTCGTCCTCGACCAGGAGAATGAGCGGGGGGTTCACTGTGCGTGGTCCCCTTGCGGAAACTCGCGGAAGGCGTCGGCGCCGCGGGCAACGGGCAAGGTGAACTCGACGATCGTGCCTCCGCCGTCTCGGCCCCGGATCCCGATTCTGCCGCCGTGCGCTCGGATGATCGCCCTGCAGATGGTCAACCCAAGCCCGACGCCGCCGTCGTTCTTGGGAGCTCGAGAGCCGCGATAGAACTTCTCGAACACGCGCTCCCATTCTTGTTCGGGAATGCCGGCACCTCGATCGGCCACTTGAATCCCAACGCCGCCTTCGACCACGCGCCCCGACACGCCGATAGGCGAGGTCGCCGGCGTGTAGCGCAACGCGTTCTCCAGCAGGTTCGACAAGACCTGCTCGATCAAGGCCGGTTCGGCCAAAATCCAGGGCAAGTTCGAGGGCAAATCCACCTTGATCTCGCGTGTTCCCACCTGCGGGCGTAGGCGCGCCAGCGCCGCGGCCACGATCTCTTCGACGGCCTCGGGGCTCCGCTTCAGGTCGATGGTCGACGATTCGAGCCGTGTGATCGACAGGAGGTTCTGTACCAGACGGCTGAGGCGTTCTCCCTCTCCAACGATCGACGAGACGAGCTCTTCGAGGGAGCTCGGCTCGAGATCGGCGCGGTGTGCGAGCAACGTCGTCCCGGCCGCCACGATGTTGGCCAGCGGCGTCTTGAGATCGTGCGAGATGGCGCTGAGGAGTGAATTTCTCATCCGCTCGGTCTCCGCCTCGAGCTGCGAACGATGGACGGCGCTGGCCAGTTGCAGGCGCTCCAAGGCCGTCGCCAGCTCGCGCGCACATGCCGACAGCAAGAGCCCGTGCCCCGAAGTTTCGTCGATGGGCTCGGTGACCTTGAGCCCGATGACGCCGAGCGACTCACGGAGCCCGACCAGCGGAACCCAAACGGAGTACCCGTCCGTCGCGGCGCTCGTGCTGAACTCACCACGCGTCCAGGTCCGCTCGAGGAGAGCCGTCTCGTTGGGGGTCAAGTTGGGCACCGTTTCCATCTCGCTGTCGGCCGTTCTCAAGATGATGATGACCGACGCGTGGAACAGGCG
>DATEMX010000379.1:0-4446 GCA_035275365.1 Polyangiaceae bacterium
CTCGGCTCGAGCGGCGAGCGGTGGCGGCTCGTTCTGTCCGAAACTAGGTGGTTCCGACGGCCTCGCCGTATTTTACGTTGGGTCTCAGCCATTTTGGACGATCGTGATCTGCTCCTGCCAAAGTCTGCAGCAGTAGTACTAAAGGGGGCCCGGCGCGCTCGCCAAGCACTGAACGAACCCGCGGAGGATCGCCGCGGTCGCGCCCCACACCGTTTCGCCAGCGATGGAGTAGGACAGAACGATGCGCTTGGCCTCGCCCCAGTCGATGCTCACAGCCTCGGGTTCGCGTTCGAGCGCCGCGAGCGGCACGGCGAAGACACGGGCCACCTCGTCGGTGAGAGGCAGGGGCGTGAAAGGGTTCGCGATCCAGCCGACGAAGGGCGTGATGGCAAAGCCCGTCACCGTGATGCAGTCATCGAGCCGGCCGAGGACTTCGACGGCGCTTGGCTCGAGCCCGATCTCTTCGTGACACTCACGAAGCGCCGTCGACAACGGATCAGGATCGTGCGGTTCGTGCTTGCCGCCGGGTAGCGCGACCTGCCCGCTGTGGATGCGCACGTGATCGGCGCGCCGCACGAGCCAAAGCTCCGGCGCTCCGTCGCCTGCCGCAAAGAAGGGCAAGAGCACCGACGCGAGTTTCAACGAGGGGTCGCGCGCAAGCACCGGCTCGCGGCGCGAAAGCGCGTGGCGAACTCGAGCTTGGAAGGGTGGCGCCACGGCTACGATGAACGCAAGTACGGGTTCGCGCGCCGCTCTTCGCCGATGGTGGTCGCCGCGCCGTGGCCAGCGATGACGCGGGTCTCTTCGGCGAGCCCGAGGAGTTTGGTTTTCAACGATCGGAAGATGAGAGCCGTGTCGCCGCCCCAAAGATCGGTGCGCCCGATACCGCGTCGAAACAGTGTATCGCCCGTGAACGCGAGCGGTCCGTCGACGTGTGGTACGACGAAACACACACTACCGGGCGTGTGCCCTGGCGTGTGCAGCACCGACAGCTCGATGGCGCCGGCGCGGATGACGACCTCGTCGTCGAGGTTTCCTTCGAGATCGCAACGCTCGGGCAGCGGAACGCCCAAGAGCTCGGCTTGCACCGGCAGAAGGTCGTAAAGAAAGCGATCGGCCTCGTGAATCCGCGCTTCGGCCGACGACCAGCGCTGGAGCGGGGCGGTCGCTCCCACGTGATCGATGTGCGTGTGGGTGTGGATGATCGCGGTCACCTTGGCCTCATGGTTCTCGAGGCGCGCACGGATCTTCTCGAAATCGCCGCCTGGATCGATGACGATGGCGCTCCTGGTCTCGCCGTCGACCAGAATGGAGCAATTGCAGCGTAGGGGCCCTACTGGGAAGGTCTCGATGACCATGGAGCCTCTTCTAGCACGTGTTCTGCCGGCCTCGCGCTTACCCCCGTCCGATGTAAGATTGCTCTGCTTGGCTGGCCTTGGCCCGCCTTCGATACCGATGACTTCGCCCGGAAAAGTCTCGCCTACCATTCCCGCGCCCCCGGCCAAGAGCCTTGTCGGGAAGGTTCTCTCCGAGCGCTATCGAATCGAGGCGCTTCTCGGCGAAGGCGGGATGGGCGCCGTTTACCTCGCCGAGCACGTGCTCATGCACAAGCGGCTCGCCGTGAAGGTCCTTCACCCCGAGATGACGCGCATGCCCGAGATCGTCGCGCGTTTCGAGCGCGAGGCCATGGCCGCGGCGCACATCGAGCACCCCAATGTAGCCGCGGCGACCGACTTTGGTAAGCTCGACGACGGCGCGTTCTTCTTGGTCCTCGAGTACATCGAGGGTACCAACCTGCGCGATCTCATCGCCAAGGGTCCGCTCCCCTCGGACGACGCGCTTCACATCGCTTACCAAATTGGCTCCGCGCTCCTGCGTGCTCACGCGCTCGGCATCGTGCACCGCGATCTCAAGCCGGAGAACGTGATGTTGGTCGAACGCGACGGCGACACGCAGTTCGTCAAAGTGCTCGATTTCGGTATCGCCAAGGTGCCCGTGGGTGAGCTATCGCGGCGCGACGCCAGCGCGCCCTCGGGGCAAGTCCTCACTCAGCTCGGCATGGTCTACGGGACGCCGGAGTACATGGCCCCCGAGCAAGCCCTCGGGCAAGAGGTCGACGCGCGTGCCGATCTCTACGGGCTCGGCGTGATCCTCTTCGAGATGCTCGCCGGCGTACGGCCGTTCGAGGCCGAGAGCAAAGTTGCGCTCCTCGGGATGAAGGTGACCTCCGATCCCCCGAGCATGGCGAGCAAGAACCCCGACGTGTGCGTGTCGCCCGCGCTCGAAGCCATCGTCAAACGTCTCTTGGACAAGGAGGCGTCGGCGCGCTTCCAAGACGCGCGCGAGTTGCTCGAAGCCATCGAGAGCTCGAATATCGGCACGCTTCGCACCGAACATCGAAGGCCCGGCCTGCCCACGCCGGCCTTCGCCCAGAGCTCCGCCCGAAGAGCGTCCGCCGCGCTCGCCTCGTCGCCCGACGTCGTCGAGCGTGCACCTTTCGATCTCGCGTCGAAGGTTCGCGAATTCACCGCGCACGTGCCGATCGTTGTGGTGGCGGCCGGCGTCGGCTTGGTCTTGCTCCTGGCGCTCGTCTTCGGCGTCGCTTCATTCACGGCCTCGGGGCCATCGGCGAGCGGTTCGGCGAGCGGGATCGCCGCGAACCCCGATCCGCCGCTCTTCAAGAAGCTCCTCGCTCCTGCAACGGCGCCGGCCGACGCGCTCGGCGCGGCGACTCAGACCGGCGTCGCTGCTCTCGAAGATCTTTCTTCGCGTTTTCCCAAAGACGCCGCCGTGTGGCGCGCGCTCGTGCGAGCCTACTCCAAGGAAAAGCGGGGTGTCGACGCCATGCGTGCCGTGGCCAAGCTCGTGGAGGCCAACGAGCGTGCGGTCGACGACGACGAGATTCAAGGCGCCGTCGCGTCGGCGGCGCAGGGCGCGGTCGAATCGGCCGATGCCGCCTTCGATCTGATGGAAAATGGTCTCGGCAGCAAGGGTCCGGACTTCCTCTACGAGCTCTCCACGACCAAGGGCATTTCGCAGCGCACGTCGGCGCGCATCAAGCAGGTCCTCGCCAAACCCGACGTGCGCGCGCGCATGTCGCCGGCGCTCGCGGTGGCGTTCGATTTGAAAAATTCGAGCGGCTGCGAGTCGAAGCGGGCGCTGCTCGGGCGCGCTAAGGAGCAAGGCGACGCGCGCTCGCTCGCGGGGCTTCGCACGTTGCAGGCGGCCAAAGGGTGCGGCTTTCTCGGGCTCGGCGACTGCTGGTCGTGCATGCGGCGCGACAACGCGCTCGGCGCAGCCATTGCGGCCATCGAAGACCGCACCGGCAAGTAGCGGCGGTCGCCAGATCAGCCCACCCCTTTGCTTGGCGGCGACTGGGGAATCGCCCGTGCCGTCTATTTGCCGCGCAAACGTGCCAGCGTGGCTTCGAAGTCAGCGGGCAAGGGGCTCTCGAAGCGTACGAGCTCGTCGCGGCTGGGGTGGACGAACCCGAGCTCGGCGGCGTGGAGCATGGGTCGCGGAGCGGGGATGCGATCGCCCGAAAAGTCACGCACATAGACGCGCTCGCCGACGATGGGATGTCCCGCTTCGGCGAGGTGGATACGGATCTGGTGCGTGCGACCGGTTTCGAGGCGACATTCCACCAGCGTGGCGCCCTTCAACGTCTCGAGCGGCTTGACGTGTGTGATGGCGAGCTGGCCGTCGCGATCGAGCTTCGAGGTGCCGCGCAGACGATCGCCGCGGTTTTTGACGAGGTAGCTCTTGAAATCGCGCGCTTCGACTTGCCCGTGCGCGATGGCTAGATAGCGACGGTGCATGGCGCGTTTGCGGAGCTGATTGCCGAGGACCTTCTTCGCCGAGAACGTGCGCGCGAACACCAAGACCCCGCTCGTCTCTTTGTCGAGGCGCTGCACCACACCCAGCGTTTCGGGCGGTCCCTTGCCGCGGGCGCGCGGGAGCATCGCGGCGACGAGCTGAGCGAGGGTGCCCCTCTCGCGTTCCTCGTACGGCACGGTGCTCACCCCGGCGGGCTTGTTGACGACGACCACGTGCGTGTCGAGGTAGAGGATGACCGAGCGTTCGAGGACGGGGCCGCCCGTCGGTCTCGGCGCTCGCAACCGAATCTCGATGGTCTCGCCCTCGCGCACGCGGCGTTCGAGCTTGGTGACCACCTTGTCGCCCACGGCCACCTTGCCGCGCTCGATCAGCTTGCGCGCGTCGCCCCAGGAGAGCTGGGTGAGGGCTTTGAGGGCTCCGTCGAGCGGCCGCCCGCCGAGGTCGGCGGGCACGACGAACGTTTGGTCGGGCGAGATGGGTGGCACGGATCTGCGCATGCTTGGGCGAGCACGTCGTCTTCCTTTGGCGAAGCAAAAACGGAGGTAGCGCTCGCCCAAGGCGCTTACTCCGGGCGGGGGGGCGAAGCCCCCGGTGAAAAAGAACCTAGAA
>DATEMX010000380.1:0-3277 GCA_035275365.1 Polyangiaceae bacterium
CACCAGCTCGGCGAACGACTTGACGCGCCACCGCGCGCGGGCGGCCCAGAGTGCAATGTCGAGATCGCGCAGCCCCCCGGCGCCGTTCTTCACGTCGGGTTCGAGCAGATAGACCGATGCGCCG
Organism: Polyangiaceae bacterium; assembly: GCA_035275365.1. Classification (GTDB taxonomy): domain Bacteria; phylum Myxococcota_A; class Polyangia; order Polyangiales; family Polyangiaceae; genus DASWDH01. The sequence continues at coordinate 125 of DATEMX010000380.1, forward strand.
AACCGTTGGTGTCGCTCGACGACTTCCGTCTCCAGTCGCTTCATGAAGACGTGCAGCTCGCCGTCGCTGAAGATCCCGGCGAACATGCGCTCTTCGAGCACCTGCCCCGCGGTGATGTCGCCGGCGATCGGTCGCCAGTCGAGGAGCGCCGTAGCCGTAGGCAAATCGGCGCGCGCGGTGGACAAGGCGTCGGAGACGTTCACCACCTGATGCCCGATGCTCACGCCGGCGTCCCAGAGCGGGTAGAGCAGCGCCTCGGCGATGGGCCGGATTCGCTCGGGCGATTGCGTCGTCAAGAGGCGGACGTCGAGATCGCTCTTCAACCCGACGACCGTGCGGCCGTAGCCCCCCACCGCCGCGAGAAGCACTGGCGACCAGCGCTTTTGCTGCTTCATGGTGGCGAAGGCGGCCGGGTAGAGCGCCGTCAAGAGACCGTCCATGATCTTGGCGTGACGGCAGCAGAGCGCCACGCCGGCGTCGGTTTCACTCGACAGCATACGCGAGAGTTCGGCGCGATGCCGCTCGAGGTAGGCCTTGAGCTCGGGGAGCAGGTTGGGGGCAACCGACTCGAGGAGAGGCGCGTTCACGGTATCCGCCATGCGAGAGGTTCGTGTCTAATACCCACGTCCGGCCCCTGAATCAAACCTGGACGTTCAAAGAGGACCTCTGCCACAGTAGAGTGTGCTAGCTTCCCCCCGGTGCGCCCAGGGCCGGTTCTCTTGTTGTCTGCGATGAGTCTGTTCGCCGTAGCGGATATCGAGCGCGCTTGCGTGTCACCGCGAAGCGCCGCCGCCTCGACGTTCCTCGAGCTAAGCGTGGCCGAGCTCGTATCGAAGTCAACCCTCGTCGTCGTGGCCACGCCCAGGGAGAGCTCTTCGGTGTGGGAAGACAGCGAGGGAGGTCGCGGCCGGCGAATCGTCACCTACACGCGTCTTCGCGTCGACCGCGTCATCGACGGCGCACCTCAGAAAGACGCTTGGGTCCGCACGCTGGGGGGCCAAGTCGGCGACATCGGCCAGCACGTCGAAGGCGAAGTCAGCCTCGCTCCAGAAGCGCCTTCCCTGCTCTTTTTGCGCGCTCGCAACGACGGAACCCACGCCGTCGTGGGCATGTCCCAAGGGCACTTCTCCATCGAGGCCAAGGAGCCGGGCGGCCCCTACCGCGTCCTCGCGCCGCGCGCCGTCGGCCGCCTTCTCGAAAAACAGCGCCCCGACGGGGTCGATCGCCTTCCCGCCCGCGTCGCTCTCCCTGGCCGGACGCTCGACGACGTCGCCCAGTTGGTCGCTGCCGTGCGACGTTCTCATGCCCCGTAGCCGGCTGCTCGTCACGCTCGCGTTGGTCTTGGTCGGGCTCGCATCGAGCCGTGCTGCCTCCGCGTTCTGTCGCACCACGACCTGCGACAAGTGCACGGCGGTCGCGGGAGCGTGCGTCACCGAGGGCCACCCGCTCTTTTGGCCGGTCACCTGCATCAACTACGATGTGCAGCAACGCGCTTCCACACAGGCCGATCTCGACCAGGTCACCGCGATTGCCGACGCGGCGTTCGAGACTTGGGCCAGTGTGACCTGCCCGAACGGCCTTCCGCCGTCGTTTACCGTGCGAAACCTCCAGCCGGTGGCCTGCGACAAGCACGAATACAACGACCAGGACAAGTCGTTCGGCGGCAACGCCAACATCCTCATCTTTCGCACGGGTCAATGGAGCGAAGCTCAGGTCACGCAGACGTTGGCGCTCACCACGGTGACTTTCAACGTCAATAGCGGCGAGATCTACGACGCCGACATCGAAGTCAGCGACGACAACCCCATCTCCGTAGAGACCCCGGTTCTCGGCGGAAAATACGATCTGCAGTCGATCCTCACCCACGAGGTGGGACACTTTCTCGGCCTCGCGCATTCGCAAGCGTGCGACGCGCCCGACGGTCGCGGATGCCCCACGATGGATCCCGTCTATCGTCAGGGCTCGGACGATTTTCGCTCGCTCGAAGCGGACGACGTCGCGGGGATTTGCACCATCTACCCCGCCGATCGGAACGCCACCGACAACTCCTGCAGGCCGCGACATGGGTTTTCGAGCGATTGCGGTAGCACCGGCGATAGCAAGGGTTGCTGCACGACGGCACCGGGCGGGACCTCGCACGGGGCGGTCGGCGCGCTCTGCGCATCGCTGCTCGGGTTGGCGGCTTGGGTGTCGCGGCGCCGGCAGACCTAGCGTCGCTCCATGGCTAGCGCGCCCCTCATCGTCGACTCCGCGAAGGACCTCGTCGCCGTCGCCGGACGCGCGGCCCGCGCGCCTACGCTGGCGCTCGACGTCGAAGGCAACGGACTCTTCGCGTACCGCGCGGCGCTTTGCACGGTGCAGCTCGGCTGGCAAGAAGGCGATGAGACGGTCATCGCCATCGTCGACACGCTCGCCACCGATCCTGCGCCGCTTCGCGAGATCTTGGGGCCTCTCGGCCCGGCCAAGGTCTTGCACGACTTCACCTTCGACGCGAAATTGCTCGCCGAAGCGGGCGTTCTGCTCGCCAACTTGCGTGACACCTCGGTGCTCGCGCGCATGCTCGGACGCAAAGCGACCGGCCTCGCGTCGCTCTTGGCTTCGGAGTTGGAGATCTCCGTCACAAAGGAGCTCCAGCAGCACGATTGGAGTCGAAGGCCGCTCGGTGCGCGCGAGATCGAATACTTGGCCGGCGACGTGCGCTACCTCATCGGGCTGCACGACAAGCTGGCGACCGAGGCGCGCGCGCTCGACATCGAAGTCGAAGTCGAAGTCGAATGCGCGTTCAAGCTCGAGGCGGCCCTGGCGCCTCCGCGCGAGCGCCGCCCTGCCTACCTGCGCATCAAAGGCGCCGACGATCTCGACGAGGTCGGCCTCGCCGTTTTGCGGCGATTGGTCGATGAACGGGAGCGCATCGCCGCACAGTGGGATCAGCCCCCCTTCAAGGTGGCGGGCAACGACGCGCTTTTGGCCTTGGCCGCCGCAAGGCCGACGACGGGGAGCGAACTGCGGCGCATCCGCCGGGGCATGTCCCCTCGTTTGCTCGGCGTCGCCGACCGCTTGGTGGCCTCGGTGCTCGAGGGAATCGCCGACGGCCAGGTACCGGAGAGCGACCGCGCCGATCCGGAGCGCATGGATCGCGCCACGGCGCAGCTA
>DATEMX010000381.1:0-2096 GCA_035275365.1 Polyangiaceae bacterium
AAGCCTCTCGATCCGAACCGCCTGCGGCTCGTCGGGTACGAGCCCATCGTGCGCATCGTGCGCTCGGCGATGCGCCACATGGGGGGCGTGCGGCTCGACCACGTGATGGGGCTCTTTCGCCTCTTTTGGATCCCGCGCGACAAGAAGCCGAAGGACGGCGTTTACGTGCGCTACCCGGCGCTCGACATGCTCGGCATCGTCGCGCTCGAGAGCGTCCGCGCGCGGGCGTACGTGGTAGGCGAAGATCTGGGAACGGTCGAAGACGAAGTCCGGCGCGAGCTCGCCTACCGCAAGATGATGTCGTACCGCGTGCTCTGGTTCGAGTCGGGGCCGCCCGAAGGCTACCCGGAGCAGGCGCTCTCCGCCGTGACGACACACGATTTGCCGACCATCGCCGGCCTTTGGTCGGGCTCCGACATCGCCGAGCAGCGTGCGCTCGAGCTGGCTCCCAACGAGAGCGGAACCAAGGCGCTCCGCAAGTCGCTGGCGAAGCTCACGCGCGCGGGGGCGCGCGCTTCGATGGAAGAGATTTCGTATCGAACGCACGTCGCGCTTGCCCGCGCGCCGTCACGCTTGCTCACGCCGACACTCGACGACGCGCTCGCCGTTCGCGAGCGGCCGAACATGCCGGGGACGGTCGATGAGTACCCGTGCTGGTGCATTCCTTTGCCCGAGTCGCTCGAACAAATTCAAAAAAACCCGCTACCGGCGCGCATCGCCAAGGTCATGTCTCGGCGCAAGAAACGTCGCGGATCGCCGCTGAAGGGCGCCGCGCAAGCCAAAAGGCGTCGCTGAGACGAGCCTTCCGACAAAGCGTTCCCACTCACGCTCCCCCACCGGACAGCTCAACGCTCCCCCGCCGGACAGCTCAACGCTCCCCCGCCGAACGCGAGTGCCTCTCTCGAACGCTACTTCAAACTTGTCATGCTAAATTTGAACCGCACGCTCGAAACCGGGTCCCTCTCGACGCCACCGTTCGCGGCGCGTCGGACGATGCTAGACTCGCCCCAGCACCCCGATTTTCGGTCGTTCGCGCTGCTCAAGGCGAGCGTTCGAGGAGCGCGACGGGGAAGCGCGCGAGCAGCTCGGCGATGCGAACGGTACCCGACCACCGTTCGCCCGTGAGCACGTTCTCGAACCCGCCGGGCGGAAGGGACACGCTGGTGCCCTGCCAATCGCCCTGCAGCTTGACCACGAAGCGAGGAACGATCGTCACGCTGGCCCCGGCGCGGACGAAGGCGACGACGTGATCGCGCCGCGCACCGTCCGCGAAGAGCGGCTCGTAGCTCGCGCCCGCGTCGAAGAGCTCGGGACGACGGCGGCGCACGTCGAGCGCGCGTGAGACCAGCCAAAGTTTGGGGAGGCCTTCGTCGGCGCGCCGACGGATCTGTTCGAGCGACAGCGATGGCAGCTCGCGCAAGAGCGCGCGCCGGAGTTCGAAGCTCACGGGGTGGCGGTTGTCCGGGTCGACGAGCGACAGATCCCAGAGCTCGGTGCCTTGATAGATGTCGGGAACACCGGGCGCCGTGAGCGTAATGAGCTTCTGCGAGAGCGCATTGACGCGACCTGGTTCGACCAGCGCGCGCGCGAAAGCACCGATTTCTTCGACGAGCTCGGCGTCTGCGAGCGCCGACTTGACAAAGCCGATGACGGCATCTTCGTAGGCGGCATCGGGCCTCACCCACGCCGTGCGTCCCTTCGCTTCGCGGCAAGCCTTGAGCATGTAGCGAGCGACGCGATCGGGATCGATCGGGTGGGCGCCGATGACCGTTTGCCAGAAGAGGTACTCGACGTTGGCGTCGGGTATGTCGTCTTGTTTGAAGCGCTCGGCGAGCTTCGAGAATCCGACCACGGCGCTCGCCCATGTGGCGGGGATTTCGGAGAGGACGGCGAGGCGCGCGCGGACGTCTTCACTGCGCTTGGTGTCATGCGTCGAATTGGCCAGCATCGACGCGCCGAGCCGCTTGCGCGAAGCGACGAAGTCGTGAAACTCGGACGGCGTCACCCCGAATTTTTCCGGATCGCCGCCCACCTCGTTGAGCGCGAGCAGCCGGTAGTAGACGTAGAAGGCGGTATCCTCGACGCCCTTTGCCATG
>DATEMX010000382.1:0-12665 GCA_035275365.1 Polyangiaceae bacterium
CGCCCGCCGTCGATGACGGCCACGGGGCCCGGCGGAACGTTCGCTAGATCGAGGACGGCGCGGTCGCGCCCGCAGACGGCGCGAAGCGCGCCCGCCGTCGTCGCGACGCGCGCTTCGTCGCGCGCCATTTCCCAAAGGCCGAGGTCGGCGAGAAATGGCGCGACCGCGCTCGCGTCGTCGGGCACGCCGTCGACCGCTCCAGAGCCCAGCGCGGTCGCGCCCGGGCCTCGATCGATCACCGTTACCACCGCACCTCTGCGCGTCGCCGCGTGGGCGGCAGCCGCCCCGGCCGCGCCGGATCCGATGACGGCGACGCGACGGCTCATTCGTCCTCTTCCAAGAGCGGACCGAGCTCCGACCGCACCGATGCGAGGAGCAGCGCTTCTTGCCGCGCCTGCGTCTCGCTCATGGCGACGGCGCGTGCACGCGCTTGTCGCGTCAAAAAGCGCAGCGCTTGCCGCTGTCCATCGCGCGGCGCGAGGCCGCGCTCTTCGGCGACAATTTGCCCGCAGCGCGCCGCGCAACGCATCCCGCCGCAAGCGCCGAGGCCGAGCCGCGTGCGGCGCGCGACGTCGTCGACGGTGGCGGCCATCTCGCTCCGGATGACGTGGCGAACCTCGGCCTCTATGACGGGTTCGCACGCGCAAACCACGGCGCGCTCGAGCGGGCGCTCTTTGATCCGCTCGGCGATCCGCTCGGCGCGGGCGCCGTGCCGATAGACGAGCCGCGACGCGGCCACCGCGTCGACCTTCGCCGCCGCTCCGATAGCCTGGCGCGAGACGATCGCCTCGCCCCCCGGAAGGGGAGCCAAGTGCGTGCGACACGGCGTAGGCGCGACACCGAGCGCGCTCACGAGGACGTCCGTCATCTCTTCGGCGAAGATGCGGTAGCTCGCCAGCTTGCCGCCGACCATGGAGTAAAGCCCGGGTGCGCCGTGGCTCGCGTGATCGATGACGCGGTGATCGCGACTCAACTCGTCCTCGCTCGGACCGTACGCGTAGAGGGTGGGCCGAACGCCGGCCGTCGTGCCGATCACGCGCGCGTCCCTCACCGCGGGAAGCACGCACGCCACCCCTTCGATGAGGTAGCGCACCTCGTCGGCCGTGGCCGAGACATCGTCCAGATCGCCGTAAAAGTCGTCGTCGGTCGTGCCCAGCACCGTCACGTTTTGCCAGGGTTCGACGAAGATTTGGCGACCGTCGATAGCCTTGGCCATCACGGCGTAATTGGTGAGCCGGCGATCGAAGACGACGTGAATCCCCTTGCCGGGGCGCACGCGTGCGGCGTCTTCGGGTAGCTCGGCGAAGGCGGCCGTGAGCGCGCTCCACGCGCCCGTCGCGTTGACGACGGCCTTCGCTTCCACGGCCACGCGCTCGCCCGTGAGACGGTTTCGCGCGAGCACGCCGGTCACGCGTCCGCGCGGTCCGTCGCGCACGATGGTCTCCACTGTGGTGTGGGTGTAGATGGCAGCGCCGCGCTCACGCGCGTCCATGGCGTTGGCCACCACGAGGCGGGTGCCGTCGATACCCCACTCGTCGAACGTGATCCCGCCGGTGAGCCCGGAAGGCCGCTCGGCCCCGCCCCCGAAGAGACCGGGCTCGAGCTGGTAGAGCTCGTCGGGCGTGAGCCTCGCGTGCGGCTTGCCGCGCTTTAGCGGTTGAAAAAAATCGTAGGCCTCGAAGAACGCATCGACTAGGTCGAGGCGCGTGCGCTCGGTGCCTTCGGCGCCGACGGGCATCAAGAACGGCACGCGAAACAAAAGGTGCGGAGCGATCTTCTGAATGTTGCCCGAGTCGAGGCACGAGGTCCTCGTTACGTTGGGATCCGCCGTGAGATACCGGGGCCCACCGTGGATCATCCCGCTCGAGTTGCCGCTCGCTCCGAAGGCGAAATCGCTACGCTCGAAGAGCGCGACCTTGAGGCCGCGCAGCGTGGCGTCGCGAGCGACACCGGTCCCGTTGACGCCTCCGCCGATGACGACGACGTCGACGGAGATCGCGCCGTTCACGCCTTGGGAGAAGACGGGGGGCTAGAGGGATTCGATGGCGGCGACGATGACGACGCTGGCGGCGATGTGCTGCGCCAGTTGCGCCGGCTCGGAGGCTCCGTGCCGAGGCGGATCGCCCAACTCAACTTGACGAGGCTCTTCAAGACGTTGGGGACGCGCTTCAGCAGGTTGATCGAGGGCGGGCGCTTTTCGACGACGCGCACCGGAATCTCGATGATGGGCACCCTCGCGCGGTAGGCGCGGATCACGAACTCGCTCGCGAAGACGTCGCGATCCACGAGGCAATCGGCCGCGACGTCGATGAGCGCGCTCCTTCGGAAGGCTTTGAGCCCATGCGTGTCGGTGCCGCGGAATCCGAGGCCCACGCGCAGGAGGCTCGTATAGAAGAGGCTCGCGGCGTGGCGCGCCCAAGGACGATCGTCTTCGGCTCCGGCGATGAGCTTGGAACCGATCACCATGTCGACCTCGCGCGCGTCGAGCAGGCCCACGGCCCGCGCGTGGAAATCGGTGTCGCAGAGATCGATCTCGTCGCAGAGCACGAACTCGCCGCGCGCTTCGAGGATTCCCTTCTTCATGGCCTTGCCGTAGTTCGGCTCGCCGATGGAGATGAGGCGCACCTCGGGATATTTGGCGGCGAGCTCTTCGCCGATGGCCACGGTGCGATCGCGCGAGCCGTTCTCGGCCAAGATGATTTCGTAGCTCCAGGCGAGCGGCAGAAGGCGCTCCCGCAGATCGACGACGGCCGAATGGATGATCCCCTCCTCGTTGTAGACGGGGATCACGATGGAAATACGAGGCGACGAGTCTGTCATCCGATTCTTCTTTTTGGAGCGGGAGCTCGAGGTCACCTATCTCAATCTGGAAAGGCCGACAAGCCCAAGCACCGTGCCGCTGTCAAAGCTGCGTGCTCCTACGAATAGCCGACGTCTCCCCAATTGACGCCGCTCCCCACGTCGACCTCGAGCGGGACCGCGAGGTCGTGTACCGTTTCCATCGCCTCTTTGACCCGCTTCATGGCTTCGGGGACCAAACCTAGAGGCACCTCGAAGACGAGCTCGTCGTGGACCGTCAGCACCATGCGAGCGCCCGGCACCACGGGCCTCTGCAGCCGAATCATGGCGAGCTTCAGGAGATCGGCCGCCGTGCCTTGAATGGGCGTGTTCTGCGCGACGCGTTCGGCCGCCGCGCGCAGCATCCCGTTCGAGGAGCGGATGTTCGGCAAGAGGCGCTGCCGACCGAACAAGGTCCGCACGGCCTCCCCTTTTCGCGCGGTGGCGAGCGTCTCCTCCATGAAGGCCCGCACCCGCTCGTAGCGCTTGAAATACGCCTCGATGAACGACGCGGCCTCGGCCCGCGAGATGTCGAGTCGCTTCGCCAACGTCACTTCGCCCATGCCATAGACGATGCCGAAGTTGATGGTCTTGGAGCGGCGCCGCATCTCGTCGGTGACGCCGCCCTCGTCGACGTTGAACACTTCCATCGCCGTGCGCGTGTGAACGTCCTGCCCCGTGCGAAAGGCGTCGGTGAGCACCGGATCTTTCGATAGGTGCGCGAGCACGCGAAGCTCGATCTGCGAGTAGTCGGCGCTGACGATACTCATCCCCGGAGGCGCTACGAACGCGCGGCGAATGGCGCGCCCGAGATCGGTGCGAACGGGGATGTTCTGCAGGTTCGGATTGTTCGAGGAGATGCGTCCGGTCGCCGCCACCGCCTGGCTCCACTCGGTGTGGATCCGGCCCGTCGTCTTGTTGACGAGGCTCGGCAGCGCGTCGATATACGTGCCCTTCAGCTTCGACAGCTTGCGGTGTTCCAAGAGAACCCCCGGCAGCGCGTGCTCTTCGGCGAGTGCCTCGAGGACGTCGGCGTCCGTCGAGCGCCCCGTCTTGGTGCGGCGAACCGGCCGAAGCCCCAGCTTGTCGAAGAGGATGGTCTCGAGCTGCCTCGGGGAGTTGACGTTGAACTCTTGCCCCGCCGCCTCGTGCGCACGCTTTTCGAGCTCGGCCATTTCGCTGTCGACACCGCGGCGCAAACGATCGAGCTCGCCGAGATCGACGAACACGCCGACCCGCTCCATCTCTGAAAGCACGGACGAGAGCGGCAGCTCGATGTTGCCCATCACGTCGCCGAGCCCGTGCTCTGCGACCTTCGGCCCCAGGCGGGCGGCGAGCCGCCGCACCGCTTCGACGTGCGCGCCGGAGTACTTCGTAGCGGCCTCCACGTCGATCTCGTCGAAGCCGAGCTTGGCGCCGCGCGCCTTCGACGTCATCGCCTCGAAGGTCGTCAGCGTCTCGCCGAGCTCCCGCTCGGCGACCGAGGCAACGCCGTTCGGTGCCTCCGAGTCGAGCAGGTAGCTCGCGATCATCACGTCGAACGTCGCGCCGACGAGCGGAAGGCCGTGCCGACCGAGCGCGACCTCGAGGTATTTGAGATCGTGCCCTACCTTCGGTTGCAGGGGATCGGCGAGCATCGGTCCGATGGCCTCTTGGATCTCTTCCAGCGTGAGCTGTTTGGGCGCTCCGAGGTAGCGGTGGGCGATGGGCACGTAGACGCCCTCTCCCTCGCGCGTCGCCAAAGACAACCCCACGAGCGCGGCGCGCATGGGTTCGGGCGACGTCGTTTCGATTCCGACCGCCACCGGCGAGCCCTTGGCCGCGCGGGCCAGCTCTCGCAGCGCAAAGGCCGTATCGATCGTCCGATAGGTCACCTCGCGTCGAACGGGGGGCGGCGCCGCCGCGACGTCGACGGGGATGCTCGCGATCATCCGGGTGAAGCCGAGCTCGGTGTAGAGGCCGCGCAGCCGTTCGAAATCGGCGCCCCCGTAGCGGAGCTCATCGAGGTCGAACGCGATCGCCTCGTCATCGCGGAGCGACACGAGCTTCTGCGACAGCTTGGCCCGCTCCTCGTTGTCAAAGAGCACCTCGCGCAGGCGCTTTTTCTGGATCTCGGAGACGTGGGCGTAGATCCCTTCGATCGTCTCGTACTTCAGCAAGAGCTCGGCGGCGGTCTTCGGGCCCACCGAAGGAACGCCCGGAATGTTGTCGGAGGTGTCGCCCATGAGCGCCAACAGATCGCGCATTCTCGACGGAGGAACGCCGAACTTCTCGACGACTTCCGGAGGTCCGTAGGTCTTGTCGCGCATCGTGTCCCACATGACGACGCGCTCGCCTATGAGCTGCATCAAATCTTTGTCGGCGCCCACGATGACGACGAAGAGTCCCGCCTTTTGACCGAGCTTGACGACCGTGGCGATGAGGTCGTCGGCCTCGACGCCGTCGATCTGGAAAATGGGAATCCGGTACGCCTCGACGATCTCGCGCGAGCGCTCCATTTGCAGACCCAAGTCGGGAGGCCGGGCCGAGCGCGTCGCTTTGTACTCCGGGTAGAGTTCGTGGCGAAACGTCCGCTTCGAGGAGTCCATGGCCACCGCGAGGTGGGTGGGTTTGCGCTCGCCGACCAGCTTCTGCAGCATGGCGACCGTCCCGTAGGTCGCGTGGGTGGGCTCACCCTTGGAGTTCGAGAGCGGCGCGATCGCGTGGTAGGCGCGAAAAACGTAGCTCGACAAATCCACCACGTAGAGAACGTCGGCCGAACCCGGCGGCGGAAGGACAGTTCCCATCGCCGCGGGTGTATCGGGCCTCGGCGGGTGCGTCAAACCCGTAAGTCCCCGATGTGTGGGACACCTTCGCACAACGAATTACAACTCGATGACAATTGCGCCAAGGACGGGTGATAGCTCGAAATTCCGTGCAAACGATCCTCTGCGTTCTGTATTTCACCGTCCTCCTTTTGTTGAGCAGCTATGGTCTTCACCGCTCGCACCTGGTCTACCTGTGCTGGCGGCACCGCAAGGCCCTCGAGCGCACGAGGCGCATCGTCGCGCCCCCGGTGCCCAACGACGCACTGCCGCTCGTCACGATTCAGCTTCCGCTCTTCAACGAGGCCACCGTCGCAACGCGCCTCCTCGATGCAGTTGCGCAAATAGACTACCCCGCCGATCGCCTCGAGGTCCAAGTCCTCGACGATTCGACCGACGAAACACAGGCCCTCGTTCGCACCCACGTCGAGCGCCTCGCCGAGGCCGGCAAAGACTTCGTCTACCTGCACCGCAAAAACCGCGTCGGCTACAAGGCGGGCGCGCTCGAAGCCGGCCTCGAGACGGCGAAGGGCGAGCTCGTCGCCATTTTCGACGCCGATTTCATCCCTCAACCCGACTTCCTGCGTTCGTGCGTGCCGCATTTCGCGCATCCGCGTGTCGGCATGGTCCAAACGCGCTGGGGCCATACGAACCGCGACCACTCGCTGCTCACCAAGGTCCAAGCCCTCATGCTCGACGGACACCACCTCGTCGAGAACCGCGCGCGCTTCGCTTCGGGCAGCCTCTTCAATTTCTCCGGCACCGGCGGCATGTGGCGCCGCAAGGCCATCGAGAGCGCAGGCGGCTGGCAACACGACACGCTCACCGAAGATCTCGATCTCTCCTACCGCGCGCAGCTCGCGGGCTGGAGGTTCGTCTACCGCGAAGACATCGTCTCCCCTGCCGAGCTCCCGGAAGAAGTGTCGGCCTTCCGCGCGCAACAGTTTCGATGGGCCAAAGGAACGGTCCAAACGTCGCGCAAGTTGTTGTCGCGCGTCATGTCCGCCAAGGAGCTCAGCATCGGTCAACGGGTCGAAGCTTTCTTTCACCTGACGCCGCACTTCGCCTACCCGCTCATGGTTCTCCTTTCGGTGCTGCTCCTGCCGGCTCTCGTGCTCATGCCGGCGACCGACGCGCAGACCATGCTCCTCGTCGATCTCCCCCTCTGTATTGGAACCACCGGCTCACTCGGCGCATTCTACATGCTCGCCGAGTCTGCACAGGGTCGCGCGAGGGTAGCCGCCCTGTCGCGTCTCCCCGCGCTCATCGCCCTCGGCGCAGGTTTGGCGCCGCACCTCACGCGAGCCGTCTTCGAGGGGCTCGACTCGATGGCCGGCGAGTTCGTTCGTACGCCCAAGAAGGGTTCGCGCGAGGGTCGGTACCGGGCTCGCGCTTCTTTGCCCACCCTCGAGATCGCGCTCGCGCTCCTCTCGCTCGTGAGCGTCGTCGCCTCCGTCGAGACGAAGCACTGGTTCGCCACGCCGTTCGCGATGCTCTTCACGTTCGGCTACGGCTACGTCGCCCTCCTCGTCGCGTCCGAACAGGTTACGCAACGTCGCGAAGCGCGGAGCCTCGCTTCGGGCCTTCCCGAGCTCACCGTGCCCGGTGGCGATTCCGAAGAGCTCGCCGCGTAGCGTTCGCACATCCGTCCCCAAAGCGTCGCGATCTCCCCTACCCCTCCACGCGCGATTCCTAGCACTACTGGGTCGGATCTTGGCACTGTCAGATCCCGATCGGCAATCGCCGCGCGTACCCCACTCAACGATACGGCGAGACCGTCGGAAGTGGTCTGCGAAACGGAATCGCCGCAAGGCCTCGCCTCTTCGGGCTTCGCCGATGGCCAGTTCTGCCTGTCCGGTCACAGTGCTTGAGTGGGCCTATGGCTACTCCGATTCAACGATCTGGTAGTGAGGATCTTACCCAGTAGTGCTAGGCGGGCGCCAAGCGGCGGACGTGCTCGCGACCGAGGAAGGCGACGACCACGAGCCAACCGACCACGAGCAAGAGATTCATCGCGATGAATTGTTGCGTCGACCACTGTGCCTTCGATCCGAGCCATACGACCGCCGCCGCGAGGACATCGCCCGCACGGACGACGAAAGTATCGATCGCGGCCTTCGCCTTGTACTTGGCTTCGCGGTCGGTCACAAGAAAGAGCGCCTGACGTGCGGTGTTCTGCAGAGAATAGTCGACGCTATTTTCCGCGACCTTGGCCACGAAAATGATCGAGAGAACGGGCAAAGCCGCGAGCGTGCCGTAGCCGAAGAGGGCCACCATGGGCAGCACGAGGAGCGCGCCGCGCACGCCCACGTAACGAATGACGCGCGAAACGACGAAGAGCTGAAGGATGACCCCCGTGACGTTGACCCAACTGAAATAGTCGGCCTTGAATTCGCCGATGAATCGCTCGGCCGCCCCTCGAGTGGCGCCGCCCGCGAGCGAAGCCTGCACGAGCGCACGGTCGAGCACGTATTCACCGGTCGTGTTGACCCAGTTGAGGAGCAGCGTCAGAAGGGCGACCATACCGAGGTAGCGGTCGCGAAGCAGGAGCGCAAACCCACCCCCCGCACCGATGGGGGCCTCGGTAAAGGCCTCCGTGCCTTCGCTCGCGCGCTTGCGATCGGCGTCTCGACGGTTGACGGCGTACGTCAGACCGAGGCAGAGGGTGAGAATGACCGCCGCCACGAGCATGAGCGAATGGGGGCCGAATGGTCGTATGAGCAGCTTGGCAACGCGCGAACCTGCAACGGCGCCCACCGAGCTGCCGACGCCGAGGATGGGAAATAGCCGCTTGCCCTCGGCTTCGCTGTAGACGTCGTTGGCAAAGCTCCAGAATTGAGCGATGACGCCGAGATTGAAGATGCCGACCCACAAGTAAAACGGCACCCCCAGGCGCACCCCCGCGCGCGCGAGCACGAAGAAGAGGACGAGGTTTCCGGCGAAGAAGAGCGTCACGCTGGTGATGAGGCGCGTCCTACCGAGGCGCCCCGCCAGGTAGCCGTAGAGGCGCACGAAGGGCACGAGCAAGATCGCCTGCCCAACGGCCGCGTACGTCTTCACTTCGGCGCCACCGCTCGCCAAGATGAGCGGCTCCCGAACGATCTTGAGGAGGTAGTAAGCGAGCAGGAGCAGGAAGACGTTGCAAGTGAGCAACAGCGCCGTGACGCCCTCGCCCGGCTTCACGTCGGCAAAGACGCGCAGCACCCGATCGAGTGCTCCGGCGAGCGGTCCGGCGGGGGCTATGGGCGTTTTCAGCGTGGCTCGCATCGCAACTCGAATGGCGTTAACACTGCTGTCACTCAAGGACTGACCAAACAGCAGATTTGGGTGCTCTTAGGCTCGAGCGGCAAAGGAGTGGCGGCTCGTTCGGTCCGAACTAGGTGATTCCGACAGCCTCGCCGTATTTTACGTTGGACCTCAGCCATTTGGGATGATCGTGATCTGCTCCTGCCAAAGTCTGCCGCCGTGGTGTTAAGGTCGGTGCCCCAAAAAGCGCCCGTGATCTCGAAGACTCCCCCACCGGCCCCCTCGTATCGAAGTCTCGTCGTGGCCGCAACGATAACCGCGACGGGTATGATCGCCGAGCAGGTCATGGGGCGAGCCACGCGCGACGCGTTCTTCTTGTCGCAGTTCGAGGTGAAACGGCTGCCGGGCATGATGATGGGGACGGCGCTCGCTTCGCTCGCGGCGGCGTTCGGCGCGACGCGCCTCTTGGGAGCGTTTTCGCCAGCAAGAGTCGCGCCGGCCGCGTTCGCGACCAGCGGGGCGCTACTCGTTGCGCTTTGGGGGGTCGCGAACAGCGTTCCCCAGGTTGCCGCACTGGCGCTCTACCTCCACATGGCCGTCTTCGGCGCCGCCCTCGTCTCCATGTTCTGGTCGCTCGTCAGCGAACGGTTCGATCCGCGCGCCGCAAAGCGCTACATCGGCCGGGTCGCCAGCGGCGCCACGATGGGCGGCATCTTGGGCGGCGCAATGGCGTTCGGAGCCTCGCAAACGCTGTCCTTGCCGACCTCTCTGCTCGCGCTCGCGGGGCTCCATTTCGCTTGTTGCTTAGGCGTCCTCTCGTTCGCGGGCAAAGCGCAGGGCGATAAGCGCGACGTGCCTTCCGAAACCGAGGTGAGCGCAGCCAAGGGCTCGTCGGCGATGGCGATCGTGGCCCGCTCGCCCTACCTCCTTCGGCTCGGCATGTTGGTGGCGAGCGTCGCGGCGCTCGACGCGCTCGCCGACTACGTGCTGAGCGCACGCGCGGCCGCGACCTTCGCGACGCCGAGCGAGTTGCTCTCGTTCTTCTCGCTGTTTCATACGGGGGTCGCCGTCGTGACGTTCGTGCTTCAAGCGACGGTGAGCCGCTTCGTGCTGGAGCGGTTCGGCCTGGCGACGGCGGTGGGGCTCCTCCCTGCCCTCATCATTCCGCTCGGGGCCGTTGGCGCGCTCGTTCCCAAGCTCGTCACCGCGGGCGCGTTGCGCGGCGCCATGGCGGCCGTTGAACACTCGCTCTACCGAAGCGGCTACGAGCTTTTGTTCGGCCCCGTTCCGCTCCACGAGAAACGCCGCACCAAGACCCTCGTCGACGTCGGCTTCGATCGCATCGGAACGCTCGCCGGGAGCAGCATCATTCTCTCTGCCATCTCCGTCGCGCCGAGTTGGGCGCCGCTCCCCGAGCTCGTCGCCATGGGGTTCTTGGCGGTCCTCTCGATGCTCGTCGCTCGCCAACTGCACCGCGGATACATCCAGGCCTTGGGGCACAGCCTCACCCTGCGCGGCCAAGCGCGCGGTCGCCCGGCGCCGGAGATGTCGCTCTCGCAAACGCGAGGGCGCATCAATCGCGCCGAAATCGTGCAGGCCATCGATTCGCTCCGCCGCGAGAATCTCCTTCTATCGGGCGAGGCAGCCTCGCCGCTCGCCCTCATCGTCGATCCCGATGAATCGCGCGACTCGACCGAGCACGACGCGCTGGTCGAGAGCACCCGGGCCCTGCGCTCGGGCGACCCCGCGCGGGTTCGCGCGGAGTTAGCGGCCGCGGGCGAGCTCGACACGCGTCTGGCCGGGCACGCCGTCGCCTTGCTCGGCGACGAAAGCGTGTCGCGCGAGGCGCTCGGTGCGCTGCGCAAGATCGCCGATCGGGTTTCGGGCCAGCTCGCCGACGCGTTGCTCGATCGCGCAACGCCTCCCGTCATTCGGCGACGCGTGGCGCGCGTCATGGCGAGCTGCACGACCCAGCGCGCGCTCGACGGCCTCGTCGCCGGCCTCGTCGACGAGCGCTTCGAGGTCCGCTACCAGTGCGGTCTCGCGCTGCTTCGTATCACCGACAATAAGCCCTCGCTTTCGGTCGCGCGCGACCCGGTCCTCGGCGCCGTGTTGCGCGAGGTCGAGCTCGAGCGCCCGCTGTGGGACGAGAGCCCTCCCCTCGATTTTCCCGACGACGAGCCCGGGAGCGAGTTCCCCCGTTCCCAACTCCAAGACCGCACGAGCCGCAGCATGGAGCACGTTTTTGCCATGCTCTCTTTGATCTACGAGCGCGAGCCTATCCGCCGCGCGCTTCACGCGCTCTCGGGAGACGACGAGCACTTGCGCGGCACGGCGCTCGAGTACCTCGAGCACGTCGTTCCCCCCAGCGTGAAGAACGCGCTCTGGCCTTACGTCACCGCGCGCCGGAGCGAGTACCTCCACGGCGCCAAGGTTTGATGAGCCCGATGAACGACGAGAGCAAGATCGGATCTCACGGATGGCTACCGCCAAGAGCAGTATCGTCGAGGCGCGCGACAGCTCCCCGGCGCCCGCCCGGGATGACGACGTAGGCGGTGACCGTGTGGCCGGGAACCAAGCGAGGCTCGGGGTGAGCGAGCTCGAGCTTGAACACGATTTGGCCTTGCTCCACTTGACCGACGCGCGAGACGACGCCGTCGAACTCTTCGGCCGGGAAAGCCGGATCGTAGATCTCGGCGCGCATACCCACGGTCAACGGCCGCTCCGAGTGCACGGGATCGAACCACGCGCTCTGCTTGCCCGTCGCCTCGACGACCACGCCGGCCGCGTGCAGCACGTAAGGCCCGTCGGGGCGCGCTGCGGTGTTGATCGAGGCTGTCGCGTCGCGCGGAGCAACGGGGCCAACGTCGTGAAGGCTCGAGCAACCAGCGCCGATCGACAGCATCAAGGCAGCGGCAAAGGTCAGCGCGGCGGGCGACGTAAGCGTGTTCATGATGAGCCTCCTATACGCGGCACCTAAGTACACGTAGCGTGCCAGCGGTCGCGCGGACGCGTTCGCTACGGCTAGCCTGCGCGGCGGGCTCGGTGCTGGTTGGCGACCGAGGAAAAACGCGGCGGACACGCGTCCGGTGTCCGGACGGACAGGACGATTGTCGCAAGGCGATCCCGTCGAACAATCGTGAGGTTACGCCGTGGCATGCGGCGTGAATAGGGGACGCGGGGAATCAAGGAGGACATCGATGCGTTCCGCTACATTCGAAACCCGAGCGATGACGGTACTCGCTCTCGCAGCCGCGTCGGTCGCCGCGACCGGTTGTCGCCGCGCAGCAGCCGACACGCGCGCGCAGCGCCAAGAGCCGGCCATCAAGGTGGAGACTGCGACAGTGAGCTCGCGCTCCGTAGCGCGCGTCATGACGCTCACTGGAACGCTGATGCCGAACCAGAAGGCCGACGTAGCGGCGGACGTTTCGGGCAAGATTCGACTTTCGTCCGTCGAGCGCGGCACATTCGTACCGCAGGGCTTTCCTCTGGCGGTCGTCGACGCGCGATCGGCGGCGCTCTCGCGTACCGAGGCGAGCGCAGAGGCCCGCGCCCTCGAAGCGCAGAGCGCGCTGGCGGCGAGCGAGTGCGAGCGCGCCGAGAAGCTCTTCCGCGACGGCGCTCTGTCGAACGCCGAGCACGACCGTCAAGCGGCGCAGTGCCAGGCAAGCGACTGGTCGAGCAAGGCCGCCCAAGCCCGCGCCAACCTCGCGGGCAAAGCCTTCGGCGACTCCACGATCCGCGCCCCCTTCGCGGGCCTCATCGCCGAACGCTTCG
>DATEMX010000383.1:0-5154 GCA_035275365.1 Polyangiaceae bacterium
GTGAGGAAGCTGGGGTGGGTGAGGAGCCCTGTTCGCTGCGTGGTGTCGAGCGTCGCCCTCTGGAGGGCGCTGCAAGATCATCGTGCAGGGACACGCCGACAGCACCGAAGCGAGCGGCGACGCCGCGCCGCTCTCGGCGGCACGCGCGGCCGTAGTGGAAGGTTTTCTGCTCGCCCACGGAATTCCTGCCGCCATGGTGGTTGCGACCACCGGCGAGGCATGGACGCCGTCCGCGCGGAGCGTCACCTTCGAACTCGATCCCAGCAACCTCCCCGCGGAGGCGCGGCCCGTACCGCCCGCTTGCTCCGACTTGCTTCGGTATCCGCCGTACGAAGGCCCGCCGTAGACGGATGCCCGGCGACCTTCATGGGCGCGCGCGTTCGTCGCTTGCCAAATCGCCGCGCACCGTTGCGAGAAAATGCTCGAGCGAGACGGGCTCACGGCCAATGAGCCCCGCGAGCACGCTTCGGTCGGGGGGAGGAAACCGTCGCTCCGGCGCCGAAAGAGCCTCGCCCAAGTTCGAAATGTGCACAGCCATATGCTCGTTGACGCCGGATCCACCACGGCGCCCGAGAGCGCGCAGCTCATCGGCCCACGCGCTCGGGCTCACGGTCTCGAAGGTGATCCGCCGGCCAAGGCGGCTCGAAAGAATGTCCACGATCTCGCCGTGGCTGTACGCCGCCGTGCCCGGCGGGTATTGAACGGAGCCGTTGCCAAACCGGTCGGGGTGCAATAGCGCCGTGACGGCGAGCTCCGCCGCATCGACACCTGCGATCCAAGGAACCGGCACGTTGGCGAAGCAATTTCGAATCTTGCCTTCGCTCCGAATTTGCTCCGCATGCAGCAGCGCAATGTTCTCGTAGAAGAACGCCGCGACGCGGAGGACGACGCAGCGCAGCCCCGCCCAAGCCAGGACCTCTTCGGCCAGCCACTGCGCTCGACCGAGGGGACTCGGGCTCTCTGCTGAAGCTGCTGCCATCGACATCACGACCAGGCGATCGAGGCTCTGACGAAGGCGCGCGGCCGCCGCGAACGTTGCCGCGGCGTGGACGATGCCGTCCGAAATGGGATACGTGAAGTACGCCGTCTTCACGCCCGCGAGCGCCGGAAGGAGGCTCGCCTGGTCGTGCAAGTCACCGACCGAGAGTTCCGCGCCGAGCTGCTCGAGTCGTTCGCTGCGCGCGTCGCGCCGCCGTACGAGCGCGCGAACGCTGGATCCTTCAGCGAGCAAGCGCCGCACGATGTGGCCTCCCGTCGCGCCATGCCTTCCCGTCGCGCCGACCACGAGTATTGGGGCTTCCTTCGCCTTCGTCGTCTCGATCATGCAGGGGGACCCTACCCCAATTAACTATCATGATGCAAGTCACTATTGCTCGGCGTTTGTGGCATTATTCAAGGATGCGGCGGACGAGCTACGCGAAGATGAACTGCCCGATTGCTCGGAGCCTCGAACGGATCGGCGACTGGTGGTCGATCTTGATCGTACGCGACGCCTTCTACGGCCTGGCGCGCTTCGACGAGTTCCAAGAAAGCTTGGGCGTCGCGCCCAACGTGCTCACCCGTAGGCTACGCGGGCTCGTCGAGGACGGGCTCTTCGAGCGTCGGCAATACGAGCGGCGCCCGCCGCGGTACGAGTACGTGCTCACGCGCACCGGGCGGGACTTCTACCCGGTGCTGCTCGCGCTCCTTCACTGGGGCAACAGGCACTTCTCGCCGGGGGGGCCCCCCGTCGAGATCGTCGCGATGCCTGACGGGCGACGTGTTCGACCCGTGGTGGTGGACGCTGAGACGGGGCAGCCACTTCGCGGGGCCAACTTCGCATTCGCGGCCGGCCCTGGCGCGGACCGGCAGATGACGCGCCGGTTGGAAGCCCGTGGGCATGTTCCATTCGCGACAGGCTCGATGAATGCGGAGCACCAGGGCATCGAGCCCCGCTCGGGTCGTGCCGCTAGAACACGTCGTTGAGCGCGTCGATCACTGCTCAGCAAGCGCCGCCCGTGCTACGACGCGCGGAGAAGGGCGCGCAAGGCGCGAACCGAGGAACGTGCGCAGAATCGGAATCTTTGGCTGGGGGATCGTCGCCCCCAAATCACGCGACATCGCCGCCTTCGAGCGAAACCTCTTCGCCGCCGAGAGCTGGCTATCACCTTTCGATGGATTCGGACCGAGCCATTTTCTCGTCGGGAGCCCCGAGTTCCGATTTTCGGACTACAAGGCTTGGATCGACGCGCGCTTTCCGGGAAATCGCTACGCGCAGATCGAGCGAAAGATGGGCCTACCCGTCCAATATGCCGTCGGCGCGTTCATCCAGGCGCTCGGACAGAACCCCGGCATCGAGGGAGTGCTGCAGGAGCTCGGCACGGCGGCGCACGTCTACGTCGGCTGTGCTCTCGGCGATCTCCAGACGATCGCCGACAACGGCGTCGCGCTGCACCGTGCTCAGCGTCGCTGGGACCGATTTTGGGCCGACACCGCGCGAAACGACGCGCTCCGCGCATGGCTCGCGTGCCCTGAAGCCGAGCGCGATCGGGACGCTCCGCCGCATCCGGAGTCCGCGGCCGTCGAAGATCGCGACCTCGCCGAAGACGTTTTTTGGCGTTATTGGGCCGCGCGTTCGACGGATCTCCACGAATACTTGCAAGAGCTGCGGCTCATCGAATCCGCTGGCGTCAGCGGGAACGTCGAAACGGCCAAGATCGCCGTCATCAAGGAGAAGCGCGCCCGGATCACCGCGCTGCAGAAGAAGTGGAAAGCGCCCGAACCGCCGTGGAACGAAGTCTCGGCGAACGTCCTCTGGAACATTCAGAACGCGCCGGCGTCGCAGATTTCCATGGTTGGGCGTATCGTCGGCGCGACGTTCGCTCCTCTAGCCGCCTGTTCGACCTTCGGTTACGCGCTCAAGTTCGCGATGAACAGCATCACGCTCGGCCAAGCCAAAGCGGTCGTCGTCGGTGCGACCGATCCCGCGCCCCACCGGCTCTCCGTGGGCGGCTTCTACCAGGCGCGGGTGCTCTCCGCCGACGGCGAGGTCAGCAAGCCGCTCACCAACCTGCGCGGCACCCACGTGGCCGGCGGCTCCGTCATCTGGATCGTGGGCGACTACGAATACATGACCGCGCGCGGCTTCACCCCGCTCGGAATGGAACCCATCGCCGTCGGCCTCAGCGCGGACGCCGACCACATCATCACGCCCTCGAAGGAAGGTCCGGCGCGCGCTCTTGGCCTCGCGCTCGACGAGGCCGGCGTGGCGCCGGCTCAGATTGGCTCTTGGGACCTTCACGCCACCGCCACGCCAGGCGACTTTCTGGAGGTCGAGACGATGCGCAGTCTTTTGCCCGAAACGGTGCTCGTCACCGCGCGCAAAGGGACGTTTGGCCACGGGATGGGGGCGTGCGGTGGGTGGGAGCTGACGGCGCAATACCTCGCACAAGCGCGCGGCCAAATTCCCGCGTCGGGGCTCACGCGCGAGCAGCTCAACGCGGAGATCGCCAAGGTGCACCAGCGCTTCGTCTTCGACGAGCCCTGCGCCCCTCCGGAGGGACTCGCCGGCAAGATGTCCATGGGGATAGGAGGTATCAACGCGTGCGTCATTTCGCGCCCCTGGACAGCACCTACCTCGCCTGGCCATCGCTCAGGTTGAGGAGCCGGGTCGACTTGGTTTTTCGATCCCATCAGGGCGTAGGTCCCGTCGTAGTGGCATCCGACTCGATCGGATCCGACGGCGCGTTCTCACGCCGTGCCAAGAGCAGGAATGGGATCGATGCCACCTGAATCGCCGCGCACGCCAGGTACGCTGCGGGATACCCCAGCGTGTCGGCGACTCGTCCGAGCGACGGCTGCGCGATCACGCCGCCCGCCGACTCCATCAGGTTGTACGAGGACAGAACGGTGGCGCGCTGCGCAGAAGGCACGAGCCCGTTGAGATACGCCTGTCGTACCGGCATCCCGATGGCGAAGGCCATGCCCCAGATCACCACCCAGCCGATGGCCAACGCGAAGGTGGGCGTACGCGCGATGATGGCCAAGGAGACCGCGCTCGTCACCGACGCGAAGACGAGCACGTGCGTGCGGCGTGAAAAGATCCGGTGAAGGAACGGGCCCGCCAGGCCTCCGAGGATCTGCGTGCCGGCGATGATCGCCGCAGCCAATCCGGCGATGCCGTAGGCCCGCTTGTCACCGTAGAGCTCTAACAAGTAAGGCTGAAGAGCATAGAAGGCGTAGATGCCGACGCCTCCGCTGATCAGCGCCGCGAGCATCAGCCACCGTACCGGTGGATTGCGCCAACCGCTGTCGATCGAAGCACGCAACACTTTGCGGACCTCGTCGATCGGGCCCTTGCCGTGATCGGGGGTAAAACCCTGGTCCTTCATCCACAGCCACGCCGCCAGGAATGTGAAGAGAAGCATTCCCGAGCGGATCAAGTAGGGAACGCCCAGGCTGGTCATCTGGGCGATGAAGCCTCCCGCGACGGAGCCGACGAGCATGGCCGCGCCGGTGACGGTCTGGGCTTTGGAGAAGACCGATTCGAGGTGTCCGGTGAATCCGCTGAAGGCCAGTGCATCGACCAACCACGCTTCGGTCGCTCCGGAGAAGAACGTAAACCCAAGGCCGAGGAGAGCGGATGCCAGCGCCCAGCCCCAGAAAGGAGCGTGGACCCGCCACATGGCCAGGTAGAGCAATGTGGAGACGAGAAGCGTTCCGGTTCCCAGAAGGTAAGACGCTCGCCGGCCCCATGTGTCGGCCACCACCCCGGTGGGGACCTCGAAGATCACTTCGCCGGCGGTGAAGAACGCATTGGCCGCGAACGCCTCGGCGTTGCTCAGGCCGGCGTCGAGCAAAAACAAGGTGTTGATGCCCCAGATGAACGACGATGCCAGTGTCGACGAAACGGTCAACACCAAAAACGTGCGCTGGACGCGTTTCCACGGTTCGGCCATGCGTCCGCCATACTAGCGGGCCACGCCGGCGCCGTCGGCAGCCGGTTTGGGTACGCTCTCTGCGGCCGTCTTGAGCCCCGCGACGCCGCGCTCGAAATCCGGACCGATCATCTTGTGATTCGCCGCGATTTCGAAGAGGCGCTCGAGGCGGTCGATCTCATCGCGGCGCCCACGTCGCCCGTCGTGCCGTTTCGGCTCGGCGAGCGCGTCGGCGATC
>DATEMX010000384.1:0-2855 GCA_035275365.1 Polyangiaceae bacterium
CTGCGCGGGCGATCCCAACTCCGACGCGTGCAAAAACGCGATCACGCTCTACTGCGACGGTGACGGTACGCCGGCGCACCCCCAGCACCACGACACGCTGGCTTGCCAGTTTCCGACGGGCGGTCTCTCGCTCTGGGAGGCGTCGATCGAGCTTCGCTTTCCGATCGTCGGCGATCTCGGCGGGGCCGTGTTTTGCGACGCGAGCGACGTCTCACGCTACCGGTTCGATCTGCGTTTTCTCTACCCGCACCTCTCGTGCGGCGCGGGCATTCACTACGACACGCCGGTCGGTCCGATTCGTCTCGACGCCGGCTTCCAGTTGCCGGGGCTTCAGGTGCTCGATCCCAAGGCCGATCCTTCGGAGAAGGTTCGCGACGGCTTCTTTGCCATCGCCCTCGGGATCGGGGAGGCTTTCTGATGCCCCGATTCGCTCGCGGTGCCGCGCTGACGCTCGCGACGACGGCTACGTTTGCGGCGGCCCTGGGGGCCGCCGTCGTTCTTCATCTCGACACGCGCCTCGCGCGCGTGGTCGCCGCCTCGGCGGTGACCTCGGTGTTGACGAAGACGTTTCTCGGGCGGGTCGTCCTCGAGACGATCGATCACGTCGACGCGAACGGCTTCTCGGGCGCCAGCGCACGCGTCTACGATCCAGAAGGAACGTGCGTTCTGGCCGTTCGAGGGCTCGCCGGACGGGCTTCGCTCGTCGACGTCGCGCGTCGCCTCCTCGGCGGTGGCGACATCGATCTCGAGATCGCGTACGCGCGCGTCGAGCACGCCGAGGTCCACCTCATTGCCGGCGCCGACGGGGTGCCTTCGTTGGCGCGCGCGTTCGCTCCCAGGCCGTCTTCGGGACCCCCGACGGCGGGCCCTTCACCGCGCGTTCGGGTGTGGCTCCCGCACGTGGAAGTGGCGTCTGCCCATGGCAGCGGCGCCATCCTGGGCCTATCGAACCTCGACGTCGACCTCAGCAATGTGAGCGGCTCGGTGCTCGCTGGCACCGAACGCACGTCGATCCGTATGAAGCGCTACGGCGCGAGTGTGCGAGGTCTCACGGCCGGCGCGCTCCAAGGCACGGCCGACACCCGCATCGAGATTCCGTCGAGCTCCGGCAAGAGCTTGTCGCTTTGGGCCGTGCTCGACGGGTACATGGGCGAGGTGCAGGTCAACGCCCGCGTGGGCCTCGACGGCGACCAGTTCTCGGCGACCGCGGACGCGCCCTTCGCGCGGCCCGTCGCCGCGCGCGCATTGTGGGCGCCGTGGCCCGTGCTCGAGGACGTGGATCTGCACGTCAGCGCGAAGGGCGTGCTGCCCCACCTCATGACGGAAGGATCGGTTCGCATTGGCGACGGCCGTGCTCGGTTCTCGGGCCCGATCTCCTTCGAACACGGGTTTCGTGCCGACATCGGGGTCGATGCCCAGAACGTTCGCCCGAGCGCTTTCGTGGAGGGTGCCCCAAAGACCAAGGTGTCGACGTCCGGCAAGGTCACGATGGGTGCGCCTGACGGCGAGCCGTTCACCGGCACCATCGACGCGACGACGGCGCCCTTCGTCATCCAGGGGGTCGAGATCGCGGGAGGCTCGATCGAGGCCAAGTTCGACGGGGCGGGCGCCGTGGGCAAGATGTTCGTGCACGACGAAGCGCTCCCGTCGGTGCTCGAGTTCGGCGTGCACCCCGACGCCGCGAAGGGCCAGGTCGTCGTCGACCTCGATTGGTCGGCGAACGCGCGCGACATCGGCGGCGTGCCGTGGCTCGCCTCGCTGGGGCACGGGCGAGCCAAATGGCACGCCAAGGGTCGGATCGTGGGAGGCGAGCTCGACGCTCGGTTCGACGCGACGGCTCATCACCTCTCGCTCCCGTCGCTCGTGCTCGAACAAGGAAACCTCTCTGGCTCGGTGCGAGGCCCGCTCGACGAGCTGGCGCTGGACGCCGATCTCCGCGGGCGCGATCTCTCCCTCGGCCCCCTGCGATTTCCCGACGTGCGAGCGTCTGCGTCGGGCCCGCTCTCGCGGCTCACCGTGCAGACATCGCTGTCGGGCGAAGTCGGGCCGAAGCTTTCGGGAACAGGCACCGTCAGAACGACGACCCAAGGTACGAGGCTCGAGGCGGTGACGATCGCGGTTTCGCGCGACAACGTCGTGCTTTCGGGTTCAGCCAAGTCCCTCGAGATCGCGGAAGATCGCGTCGAGCTGCACGACGTCGCCATCGAGGGCGCCGGCGAGCCGATCCGCGGTTCGCTCACGCTCGCGCCGTCGCGGCTCTCGGCGCGACTCTCGTCGGGGCACCTCGATCTGAAGAAGCTCGGTCTCGTGCTCTTGCCGGAAGCGAAGCTCGAAGGGCGCGTTGCCTTCGACGTCGATGCTTCGTTCCTCGGCAAGGAAGAGCGCGGGCACCTCCGCGCCAGCGTCGAAGACGGGAGCGTGCTCGGCGTGGCCGGGGTTTCGCTGCACGTGGAAGCGGCCGTGGACCAACGCCGCTTCACGGGCGGAGCGAGCGTCCGCGTCGGGGAGCTCGGTGCGCTGACGGTGACGGCTTCCGACGCCGAGCTCTTTGGCCCTATGCTCCGTGCCTCGTCGTGGCAGAACGCCACGGGCAAACTCCAAATCGACGCGACGGCGTTTCTCGACGCGCTGAAGAAGCAAGTTCCGCTCGTGTTCGGGCCGCTCCTCGAAGTGGGCGGCGCGCTTCGCACCAAGGTGCTGCTCTCACGAGAGGACATCGAAGCGCATCGCAAGCACGCACAGGCCGCGCAGGGCGCGCCCTCGCCGGACATCGATGCCATTGTTTGGACCGACGGTCTCCGGTTCGAGATGGGCGATCGCAAGAGCGTCGTCGACGTGCACCCACTGCCGTCTTT
>DATEMX010000385.1:0-5003 GCA_035275365.1 Polyangiaceae bacterium
GCCGTGGAGGCGCCGATGTTCAGCAAAGTCTATGCGCAGGTGTTCGACGGCAGCGAGCAATGGCGTTCGCTCGACGTGCCCACGGGGCAAACGTTCGAGTGGGACGGCAAATCGACCTACGTGAAGCATCCTCCGTATTTCGTCGACATGCCGAAGACGCCGCCGCCCGTAGCCGAGATCACGGGAGCACGCGTGCTCGCCGTGCTCGGCGACAGCGTCACCACCGACCACATCTCGCCGGCCGGCTCGATCAAAAAAGACAGCCCCGCCGGCAAATACCTTCTGGCCCACGGCGTCGACTACAAAGACTTCAACTCGTACGGCTCGCGGCGCGGCAACCACGAAGTCATGGTCCGCGGCACGTTCGCCAACGTGCGCTTGCGCAATCGCCTCGCGCCGGGCACCGAAGGCGGCGTCACGCGTCACCTCCCCGAGGGTGCGCAGATGAGCATCTTCGAAGCGTCCGAGAAATACCTCGCCGCCAAGGTGCCGCTCGTCATCCTCGCCGGCAAGGAATACGGCTCGGGCTCGTCGCGCGACTGGGCCGCCAAGGGAACGCTGCTGCTCGGCGTGCGCGCCGTCATCGCCGAGAGCTACGAGCGCATCCATCGTTCCAACTTGGTGGGCATGGGCGTCGTTCCGCTCGAGTTCACCGGTGGCGCGAACGCCGACTCGCTCGGCCTCACGGGCGAAGAGGTCTACGACATCGTCGGTTTGCCCGCGATGCTCTCGAGCAACTTCGCCGGCGGTCGCGAACTCGTCGTCAAGGTCACGCCGGCGAGCGGCCCCGCTCGCGAGTTCCGCGCCCGCGTCCGCATCGATACGCCGCAAGAGATCCTCTACTACCAACACGGCGGCATCCTGCAGTTCGTGCTGCGGCAGCTCTCGGTAGGGGCGTAGTACTTGCGCGCGTGTTTTGCCGTGCTACCTCCATGCTTCCTGCGAGGCCCTTCGATGAACCAACCCAGCCACCACATTTCGAGCACGCGCTCGGCGGTCAACGAGCCGCCGGTCGTCGTTCGTGGCGGCTGCCTGCTCGCGGCGCCTCCAAAGGAGTCCGGTTGACGTAACCGCCGAAGCTCCGATGAACCCGCCGCGGGCTCCTGAAAGGGACCCGCGGTTTTTTTTTCTTCGACGAAAGCTTGGTCATGAATCTCCGTTGGCAACACCACCCTTTGCGCGAGCTCACTCGCTTGGCTTGGCCCATCGCCATTTCGAGCGTCTCCTACAGCGTGATGACGCTCGTCGACACCGTCTTGATCGGTCACGTGGGTCGCTCGGAGCTGGCGGGGGTCGGGCTCGGCGGCATCACGGCCTTCATGCTGCTCTGCTTCTCCTTCGGCCTCCTGCAGGGTGCCAAGGTCCTCGTGTCGCAGGCAATCGGCGCGGGCCGGCGAGATCAAGCCGAGGCCTATCGGGGTGCCGCCGTCACGACGGCGGTGGCCATCGGGGTCGTGTCCTTGGGGCTCGGGCAACTCGTCGCGCCCTTCATCGTCCGCCTCGCCTCGAGCGAGGCCGCGGGCCACGCGGCTCGAACGTATTTGTCGACACGCATGTTCGGCGCGCCGATGGCGATGCTCTACGTGGCCTTGCGCGAAGTGCGGTACGCCGAAGGAGACGCGCGCTCGCCGATGGTGGCGACGGTGATGGCGCAAGTGACGAACATCGGCCTCGCCGTGCTCTTCATCTTCGTGCTGCACAAGGGCGTCTTCGGCGCGGCGTGCGCGACCGTCGTCGCCCACACGGTCGAAGCCACGGTGCTCTGCTTGGGGCAGCGCGAGCGCGGTTTCGGGTTTCGCACGATGCGGCGCGAGCATTTCGACGGGCTCCTTCGCGTCGGGATGCCGACCGGGCTGCAGTTCGCGCTCGAGGTCGGCGCGTTCGGTACGCTGTCGCTCTTGATATCGCTCTTCTCGGAGGTCGAGATGGCGTCGCATCAGATCGCCATCCAAGTCATTCACTTCTCGTTCTTGCCGGCCATGGCCGTCGCCGAAGCCGGCTCGGTGCTCGCCGGCCAAGCGGTGGGCGCGGCAGAATACGCGCTCGTGCTGCGCGTGGCGCGCCTCGCCATGATCATCACCGGCTCGTACGCGGTGGCGTGGACCATCGCCCTTGCGTTCGGTTCGCGGCTCATCGTGCACGGCTTCACGAACGATCCGGCGGTCGTCGCGACATCGGTCGGGCTCTTGCACATTGCCGCCGTCTTTCAGCTCTTCGACGCCGGCCAAATCGTGGCGCGCTGCGCTCTGCGCGGCTCGGGTGACGTCCGCTACGCGGCGGTCGTGGGCGTCGTCACCTCGTGGCTCTGTACGCCGACCTTTGCGTGGCTCTTGGGCCGGCACTATGGGATGGGCGCCGTCGGCGGATGGCTCGGGCTCTGCCTGGAGATCATCGTCGGCACCGCGATTCTATGGTGGCGCCTCGAGCGCGGGGGTTGGCTGCCCGCGGCGCGGGCGTCGCGCGCGCGCTTGGAAGCGGCGCGAAGTGCGGAGGAGTCGATTCCGGAAGGCGTCGAGACCGGACCAATCTCGGCGGCCTAGTCTTGCAGCACCGAGATGGTGAAATCGGAGTCGGCTTCGGTGGAGAGCTCGGTGATGAGCGACTCGCGGCGCCCCACGACGGTGGGGGCGAAACCCAACGCGATGGCGAGCGCCGAGATGGAGTCGGGCCAGCTCGTGCGGTCGAGCAGCGATTGGTAGAAGATCTCTTGGGCGCGGTAGAGATCGCCCTCGGCGCGCAGGCGGCGCGCGAGCTCGACCAGTGCCATCGCCGTCTTGAGCCGGGTCGAGATGGGGCTCTCGG
Source organism: Polyangiaceae bacterium (assembly GCA_035275365.1). Classification (GTDB taxonomy): domain Bacteria; phylum Myxococcota_A; class Polyangia; order Polyangiales; family Polyangiaceae; genus DASWDH01. Next base: position 2,803 of record DATEMX010000385.1, read on the forward strand.
TGGCGCGCGTTACCGCGGCGGCGATCATCTCGCCCAAGATCTTGCTGGCCGAGGAGCGGTCGATCTCGTAGCCGCGGCGCAGCGCCTCGTCGGCGATTTCGATGGCCTTGCGGTACGCGGCGGGATCGAGGCTCCGGTGCGCGTTCGTGATTTCTTGGGTGAACCGGCGGCCGAGCGCGAACTCGGCGGCGGAGCGTAGCTCCTTGGGGAGCTCGAAGCCGGCCTCTTGGAGTTGTTCGAGCACCCGCTGGTGCGTCTCGTACATGCGGCCGTACTCGTCGACGAAGTTGCCGACGACGTTGCCGAACACGAGCTCCGAGATGCGTTCGCGTCCGTCGGGCAAGACGCTCTCGAGGCCGCCCTCGTAGGGCCCGAGCTCCTGCTGCAAGATGCGCAACATCGTTGGCAGCGTTGCCGTGCGGAAGGCCGACCACACGCGCTGCACCGCCGTGTCGAACTGCTCTTTGCCGGGGAAGTCGCGCACGGTGGCGTAGAAGTCGACGCCACCGAGGTGCAGCGATCCGACGGCGTATTCGTGGCGTTTGCCGGTGAGGACGAGCTCGATCTCGAGGTGCGAGGTCGCCAAACGGAGCCGGCCGTGTTTTTGCTTTTGGAAGTTCGTGCGCCGAAAGCGATAGCCGCCCGCCATCCCGCTCTCGTCGCCCTCTTCGACCAAGCTGGACACCGCGAGGTGCGAGGCGATGCGCGCCGGCGTCACTCGAAGCGGCTCGACCTGCTTCCGGAAAATGTCGGCGCCGCTGCCGAGCTCGGGGAAATTGCTCTTGGCTTCCGCGAGCGTCTCGAGAAATCGCTTCTCGGGCGCGGGCAGCCCGAGCTCGACCATCCAATCGAGCGCGCGCCCCGCGTAACTCATCACCTGCAGAGTTTCGATGCCCGACAGGTCGGCGAAGAACCAACCGCAGCTCGTGTACATGAGCTGCGTCGTGCGCTGCAGCTCCATGTGGCCGAAGACCGCGACCTGCTCGTGGGGGTCGAGCTTTCGCTTGGCGTGGCGCTTGAGCCATTCGTCGCGCGACAGGCGTGGATCGAGCACGAGATCGATGTAGGCGTCGCGCGCGGCCCAGGGATCGTGGAGCCAGGGCGCCGTGCGCTCCTCGAACCCGCGGACGGCGTCGTCGCGCAGGGTGTCGAGGGCGGCGCGAAGCGGTGAGCGCCAGGCCTGGTTCCACCCTTCTTGGCTGCTCGTGTGGCACCCGCAGTCGCGGTACCACCGACCGACGCCGTGCGCGCAGCTCCAGGACGTGCCTTCGCCGTCAGGCCCGGGCAAAACCTCCGCTTCCATGGTGGGGGGGTGAGCCGCCAGAAAAGCGCCGTAGTTGGTGAACCAAATGCCGTTCGACGGGCCCTCGACCGTGAGCGCGTGGGCGAGGGTGAGCTCGCCGAGGCGGAAATGGTGCCCGTAGCTCTCGCCGTCGGTCGCCACGTGGATGAGCCGCCCTGCGCCCCCGCGGGCGCCGGCGAGGCGCGAAATGAGCGTCTGGCTCGAGACGAGCGCGCCCTCGAAGGCGATCGAGCGTGCGATGGGGCCGTCGTAGAAGAAGACGGCAATGGATCGGCCCGAACCGTCGCGGTGAAAGTATTTGTACGGGACGCCGGGATCGACGGCGCCGCCTTCGGCCGGCGTCCACGCCGTTTCCCCCAGCGGCCTCACGCGCAGCGCTTGGTACGGCGAGAGGATGACGTAGGCGAGGCCCTCGTCGATGAGGGTGCCCAGCGTCTTGTCGCAGCAAGCCGTCTCCGGCAGCCACATCGATTCGGGCTCGCGGCCGAATCGCTTTCGGAAATCGGAGAGACCCCAGCGCACCTGGGTGACGCGATCGCGCTCGTTGCAGAGGGGCAAGATGGCGTGGTTGTACCCTTGGGCGATAGCGTTGCCGTGGCCCTCGTTCTTGGCCACGCTCGCGCGATCGGCCTCGATGATGCGCTCGTAGCCCACCGGATCGTAGCTCTCCATCCACGAGAGGAGCGTCGGTCCGAAGTTGAAGTTGATGTGCTCGAAGTTGTTGACGATGCGCTCGATGCGCGCGTAGCCGTCGAAGATCCGCGCAAAGCCGTTGGCGCGGTAGCACTCGTGATGAATGCGCTCGTTCCAGTTGTGGTACGGCCGCACCTTCGGCTCTCGCTCGATGATCCCCGTCCACGGGTTTTCCCGCGGCGGTTGATAGAAATGGCCGTGAATG
>DATEMX010000386.1:0-2282 GCA_035275365.1 Polyangiaceae bacterium
CAATGCGCGGCCATGATCTACGGGCTGCAGTTGTCTGACGCGCTCTTGCAGAGCGGAGCGGCCACGCGCATCTTGCTCGTGGGAGCCGAAGCGCACGCCGGGTTCATGCCGTGGAACGACTGGAATCTCCTCGAGGGCGAAGGTCCGAAGCCGAGCGACGAGGCGTGGAAGCGCGCGGGCGATCACCGAGCGCTCGCGATTCTCTTCGGGGATGGCGCCGGTGCGCTGGTGCTCGAGCATTCGCCGAGCGAGGGTCGTGGTCTCTTGGCGGTGGACCTGCACTCCGACGGCAACTACGTCAAGAAGCTCTACATACCGGCGGGCTTCCGAACAAGGCCGTTCATCTCGCAAAAGACGGTCGACGAAGACCTTTTCATTCCGAGAATGGAAGGCAAAGACGTCTTCAAACATGCGGTCACCAAGCTGCCGAAGTCGGTCGCGCGCTGCTGTAGCCGCGCGGGCATCAAGCTCGAAGACGTCGACCTCTTCGTCGCCCACCAGGCCAACCAGCGCATCAACGACGCCGTCCGCGACGCGCTCGGCGTGCCCGCCGAGAAAGTCCCCACCAACATCGCGCGCGTCGGCAACACTTCGGCCGCCACCATTCCCATCCTCTACGACGAGATCGTGCAGCAAGGCATCGTCAAGGAAGGCATGGTCATCTGCTTTCTCGCCCTCGGCGCCGGCCTGCACTGGGGCAGCGCTCTCTACCGCGTGTAACGGCGCGGCGCGCGGGATCTGGGCTGATGGGGCCTGGAGGTGATTTCGGTCGCCGCCAAGGGCGCCAAGGCCGCCAAGAGGTTGGGGTGGGAGGTTGCTTGCTGTTGCTGACTGGGGCAGGTTCGGCTGTCGCTGATAGGCTGGGGTGTCCTGGCGTTTGCCTTGGGAGCATCAGCGCGATGTGCCGTTGTAGGACGCTCTGAAAAAAAACCCTTGGCGGCCTTGGCGCTCTTGGCGGTCTTGGCGCCCTCCGGGAAGCGACAAAACGTGTTAGCCGGCCGTGAATGCCCAGAAGGCGAGGAGGGCTGAGGTGACGCAGAGGACGATGCCGCTCGAGATGTGAATGGAGACGTAGAGGCGTCGGACTTCGGCGCTCTTCGCCTTCGAGATGCGCGCGCCGATGATGGCGTTGGTCGCCGATGCAAGCAGGGCGATGATGGCGAGGATGCGGACGACGAACATGGTGGGCTCGGGACGGCGACTAGCTCGAAGCTGAGTTGTACGAGGGCGAGGTGGAATGACGAGCGCGTGCGGTCACGCGATCACGCAGCGAAAGCCGAGGTTCGAAAAGCGAGCCGTGACCGGAAAGCCGTTGCGGCTCTGACAAAGCAAGCTCCATTTTTGGGTGTTCCAGGCGCCGCCGCAGGTCGTTCGCTGGAGCATCGGCTCGCTCGGTTCACCCGCCGATCCGCCTGCTCGCCACCCGCGAAAGCCGTCGCTGCACCACTGCCAAACCGATCCGACCATGTCGCGCACGCCGTAGGGGCTCACGCCCTTCGGAAAGACGCCGATGGGCACCGTACTGCGCGGGCCGAACCCGCGAACGCCGCACGCGTCGTCGATCCAGTCGTTGCCCCAGGGATAGCGCCGGGCGTCCGTACCTCGCGCGGCCTTCTCCCATTCGGCTTCGGTCGGCAGCCGTGCCTCTCGATAGCGCGCGAACGCTTCTGCCTCGTAGAAGCTAACACCGACCACGGGATGGTTCGGCACGAGGTAGGCGGCCCATTCGGATTCTCCCCAAAAGCGAGGCGCTTCGATGCCGTTGGCCCGACGGTAGGCCCATCCATCGGCGGACCAAAGGCGGCGATCGCGGTACCCGCCGCTCTCGACGAACGCCGCGTAGCTCGCGACGGTGACGGGATACCGATCGATGGCGAACGCTGCGACCGTTTCTTCGCTCGGCGGTTCGCCCATGCCGAAGACTCCGCCTGCGATCGAGACGCGATCGACGCGAATCGCGCGCTCGTCGCCCAACTCCGCGAGCTCGTGCGCCGCGCCGATGCGCGCGGGTAGGGCGTGCTCGAGGCTTTCGGCGATCGCGAGGAGTTCAGCGCGTTTCATCGGCGGGGAGGGGGCCGGCGAAACCGCCGCGAGAGACCCCACCACCCCCGATTACCACGACCTGGCTAGAACTCCATTCGGTGTCGTCGCCTGGTCACGTTGTCTCGGGGGCTCGTTTTCACTCCGTTGGCCCGTCAGTGCGGCAGATGTTCGTGGCTCGGATGGGCCTGCCCATCACCTGCTGCTTCGTCGGAGGTGGTCGCCGTCGGTGCCGTCTCGTG
>DATEMX010000387.1:0-5850 GCA_035275365.1 Polyangiaceae bacterium
CCTCGCCGATCTACTGAGCCACGTCGATACCCGCGAAGTCGAGCCTGCCGATGGCTAATCGACGAACGAGCGGCTCGTCAATGCCCCGTCTGGGCGCGCTCTTCGGCGAGCTTCTTGAGATCGGCGAGGCCCTTCTCGAAATCGCCGCCGATCATCTTGTCCATGTTCATGAACATCGAAAACGCCTTGCTCATGAAGCCGTTCTTTCCGCTCATCGCCCAGGTGACCGTCGTGCCAGAGCTCTTCGGGGACAACGTGAACTCGGCGGTGTTGCTGGCCTCGAACGGCGCGATGAAGTCGAGCTTGATGATGACGTCCTCGTTGTCACGCACGCTCGTTATTTCCATGCGGCCCGAACCCACCTTGTCATTGCCCTGCCATTCGTAGACCGCGCCCTTGCCCTGACCGGCGCCGGAGAACGTCTTTTTCATGGTGGGGTCGAGTTTTTCCCAGGGTGACCACGCATTCCAGTTGTGGAAATCGCTTACGAATGGAAATACGACGGCCGGCGAAGCCGCGATGTCGATCTTGCGCTCGACGCGGAACTCGCTCGGCTGCAGCGCGACCGCGATCAGAAACAATGCCACGACGATGGCCAGCCCGATGCCGAATTTTTTGAGCATGACGGCTTCATACCAGGGGATCTTCGTCTGGAAAATGACCAACTCGCGCCCGTTGCGACGCCAGGTGCCAACCGTTAGCTTCTTCTCTTTGGAGGCATCGGGCCGTGCCGCACGAGAAAGCCTCGTTGGGTCGGGTCAGGTGGACAGAACGACTTCGTCGGTCCACACGCGAAAGCTCTCGAGCGTGTTGGGCCCGAATGTCGTCGTGATGGCGGCGTCCGCGGCGTCGCGTCCCTGCGCGATGAGCACGCGACCGATGCGCGGCGTGTTGTTGCGCGGATCGAACGTGCACCACTGACCCCCCAGGTAGGCCTCGAACCAGCCCGCGAAATCCATGGGTGCGTGGGGCGGAGGCAAACCGATGTCGCCCAGGTAGCCCGTGCAATACCGCGCCGGAATGTTCATGCAGCGGCAGAGGGCGATGGCAAGGTGGGCGTAGTCGCGACAGACGCCGCGCCGCTCGTTGAAAACGTCCCATGCCGTCTTCATGGGATTGGCGAACTCGTAGCCGAACGCAATGTGGCGATGCACGAAATCGCAGATGGCCTGCACGCGTCCCCACCCCGTGGGCCCGGCACCAAACATCTTCCATGCGATTTCCGTCAGTCGATCCGTCTCGCAGTAGCGGCTCCCCAGCAGGAAAACGAGCGTCTCTTGGGGAAGGGCCTGCACCGGGAATTGCGTGGCGCCGGACGCAACGACGTCGGCTTGGCCCGAGTCCCTCAGCACCGCTTCGGAGGTGATCCGCATCCTGCCCTGCGGCGCAACGACGCGCGTGCACCAATTACCGAAGCCGTCGCGGTACGACGACATCGGCGCGGGTGGCTGCAATATCATGTGATCAGGCCGCACCATGTCCGAAGCCCGCGAATAGTGGACGTTCAGCGTGAGGATCATCGGGGTGGGCTGCGGAAACGTGTAGACAAGCTCGTAGCCGACTCGAATTTGCATCTTGCCTCACAGGAGCGAACCGTCGATCTTCGAATCATCGCGTGACGCGGAGAAACAGGTCAAAAGGTGCATTAGCACGTTCGACTCGCGCGACGACGAGCCGTCGACATTGCGTCAGAAGTGAAACGTCGCCGACGCGCGGACCAAGAGCCGCGCGAAACGTTCTGCCCATTCCTCTCGTCCGCCCTCGTCGGCGATGAGGTCTTGGCGGACTTCCAACTCTATGTAGGGTGCGCCTCGCTGCTCGGCGTGATGCACGATGGTGAAGTCGGTGAGCTCGCTGGCCGCGTACGGCTCATTGTCACCTACGACGAGGGTCCGCTCTTCGCGCAAGAGCAGGAGCATGGGATCGGCCATGCGGCGGTCGCGAAGCGCGAGAACGCCGGCGTGCCACTCGCGACTCCGGCCGGCAAAGACAGGGGTGAAGCTATGCAGCGCCACGAGTATCGTCGGCTGCGATTCGTACTGGCGTCGCGAAACCTCTTGCCGAATGCGATCGTGGTACGGATGAAAAATCGTGTCGGCCCTCGCCTGCACTTCGGCCGCCGACAGCTCGCCATTTCCAGGCACGGGCACGCCGGCCGACCGGGCGACGATGCTCTCGGCAGAACCGGGCGGCCGATTGCAGTCGATGACGAGTCGCGAGTACGTCTGCGCGACGAGAATGGCGTCCAAAGCCTGCGACAGGCACGCAGCGAGCCCGAGAGCGCCGATGTCCCAGGCGATGTGGCTCTCGAGATCGGCGGCCGCGAGGCCCAGGTTCGTCAGGCCTCGCGGGATGCGCCGGCCCGCGTGATCGCAGACCAGAAAGAAAGAAGAAGCACCGTCGGGCCGAAGGACCGAGAACGCAGGTGGATCGCGCCCGAGGTCCTCCGGACCGGTCACGGTTTGCTCAATAGTCGCCGTGTCCGCCGTGCCCGCCGCCTTGCGGTGCGGCATCCTTGGGCGAGGGACGCTCGGCGACGAGCGCCTCGGTCGTCAGCATCAGACCGGCGACGCTCGCGGCGTTTTGCAGCGCCGTGCGAACGACCTTGGCGGGATCGATGACGCCTTGCTCGAGCAAGTCGCCGTATTCGCCGGTCGCCGCGTTGTAGCCGAACGCGCCTTTGCCTTCGCGAACCTTGTTGACGACGATAGAGCCCTCTTCGCCGGCGTTCTGCACGATCTGGCGGAGCGGCTCTTCGATGGCGCGGCGAATGATGCTGACGCCGAACTTCTGATCGTCGCTCACCTCGAGCTTGTCGAGCGACTTTTGCGCGCGGATGAGCGCGACGCCGCCACCCGGCACGATGCCCTCTTCGACGGCCGCCCTGGTGGCGTGCAAGGCGTCTTCGACGCGCGCCTTCTTCTCTTTCATCTCGGTTTCCGTGGCCGCGCCGACCTTCACCACGGCGACGCCGCCGACGAGCTTGGCCAGCCGCTCCTGGAGCTTCTCGCGATCATAGTCCGACGTGGTGGCTTCGATCTGCGTACGAATCTCGGCGATGCGCCCCTTGATGAGGTCTTTCTTGCCATCGCCGCCGATGATGGTCGTGTTGTCTTTGTCGATCTGCACACGCTTGGCGCGGCCGAGATCGGTCACCGTGACGTTCTCGAGCTTCAAGCCGAGCTCCTCGGCGATGACTTGCCCTCCCGTGAGGACGGCGATGTCTTTCAGCATCTCCTTGCGGCGATCGCCGAAGCCGGGGGCCTTCACCGCGGCGCACGTCAAGGTGCCCCGCAGCTTGTTGACGACGAGGGTAGCGAGCGCTTCGCCCTCGAGATCTTCGGCGAGAATGAGGAGCGGCTTCTGCGCGCGCGCGATGGCTTCGAGCACGGGGAGCATATCCTTCATGTTGGAGATCTTCTTCTCGGAGATGAGAATGTAGACGTCCTCCAAGACAACTTCCATGCGCTCGGGATCGGTGACGAAGTACGGCGAAAGATACCCGCGATCGAATTGCATGCCCTCGACCACTTCGAGCGACGTCTCCGAGCTCTTGGCTTCTTCGACGGTGATCACGCCTTCCTTGCCGACCTTCTCCATCGCTTCCGCGAGGAGTTTGCCGACGGTCTCGTCGCCGTTGGCGCTGATGGTGCCGACCTGGGTGATCTCTTTCGGATCTTTGGTCTGCTTGGCGCTCTTCTTCAGCGCTTCGACGACGGTCTCCACGGCCTTGTCGATGCCGCGCTTGATCTCCATCGGGTTGTGTCCGGCGGCGACGAGCTTGGACCCCTCGCGGTAGATCGCTTGCGCCAGCACGGTGGCGGTGGTCGTGCCGTCGCCGGCGACGTCGGAAGTCTTGGAAGCGACCTCCTTGACCATCTGCGCGCCCATGTTCTCGAACTTGTTCTCGAGCTCGATTTCTTTGGCGACGGTCACGCCGTCTTTGGTGATCGTCGGCGAGCCGAAGCTCTTCTCGATGACCACGTTGCGACCCTTAGGGCCGAGCGTCACTTTGACGGCGTTCGCGAGCGCGTTGACGCCCGCCAAGATCAAATTGCGTGCTGTTTCGGTATAGACGATTTCTTTGGCTGCCATGTGGAAGTGCTCCTTAGCGTTCTTGAAGGTCAGAAGTGGAAAAGCGGCGGGCGACCTACTTCTCGATCACTCCGAGAATGTCGTCTTCGCGCAGGATGAGGTGCTCCTCGCCGTCGATCTTCACTTCGGTGCCCGAATACTTACCGAAAAGGATGGTGTCGCCGGCTTTGACGTCGAGCTTTCGCACGGTGCCATTTTCGAGCACCTTGCCGTTGCCAACGGCGATGACCTTGCCCTCGACCGGCTTCTCTTTGGCAGAATCGGGAATGATGATCCCGCCCTTGCTCTTTTCTTCTTCTTTGACCCGCTTGATGATGACGCGATCCTGTAACGGCCTGATACCCATGGAGTAGTCCTCTTTCCTGGCGCGCGCCGTTGGTCCTCCAACTGCGACTCCAGCTCTTGGAATTCGCCGACAGTTGGCACTCGAGACGGGGGAGTGCCAATCAGGGCGGGCGCAAAAATAAGGACGTTCGCCTTCCTGTCAAGGTCCCCTCGTCTACTTCCCCGAATCGGAGGGGGCCAGTGACCGAAGTACAGACGATGGATCCGATCAACCTCGGCCCCTCAGGGGCGGGGCGCGAGCACCCAAGTCATTGCACGAGTATGGTGCGCGTGACGAAGTCGATGCCACCGCGACTGTCGCGAAGCACGAACCACATGCGAACCGACGCCGAACTCGCCGGAGCCGTCCACCGACCGGCCCCCCAAAGCGTAGCGCCGGACCTCGCAAGGGCGAAGCGGTGCGTCATCGTCGATCAACGAGCTGCGCGCTTGGCGGCGTGTCTCCATGGTGGCGGCAAGACGACATTACAGAAACAACGCGCTTGTTTGCACCTCACTGCAACCTCACATCGAACGAGTGCGTCGGATGCACCGTCGATAGCGACTGCACCGCCCCGCAGACATGCCGGACGGATATTCATGTGTGCATCTGAGGCCGAGCGCGCGACTCCGGAAGGCGTCGCTCAGCCGCCCGTGTAGAAGAACTCTTCGCGCGTGATCTTCCCGTTTTCCACCGTGAAGAGACCGATCTCGTCCATCGTAAAGCGCTTTTGGCTCGGCTTGTGGGTGATGTCGTAGACGAAGCGAACGGCGAAGCGGTTGTCGTTCGGATAGGGGCCCGTCAGCTCGGATTTGTGGACGACGTGATTGTCGGCCCACCACTTGCCCTTGCCACGAATGGCGTCGACGCCCTTGGCCTCTCGCTCGCCTCCAGGGGGTGCTCCCGCTTCGACGCTGACGGCGTCTTTGGTGAAGAGCAATTCGATGATCTCGTCGTACTTGCCTTCCTTGCAGAGCGCGACGTACTTTTTTCCGACTTCGTGTGCGTTGCTCATGGTCTCACCTCGCCTCTTTGGGCCGCTTAGGCCATCGCTCGTCGAACATCGATACGACCTTGGACAGATGCGTCGTCCGCCACACCAGACGGCCCCAGCCTTACGAGCCGGGCACGGGATGCTACCCCACCCCGGATTGATGAAGCAAAACAAGCCGCTCCCCCCGGATGAAGGATTCTTCACCACGCGTCAATTACAGCCGATTCGCAGCGGGCGGGGCCAGGACGGGCCCGATCGGCGCCTTTTTGCCCTTCGGCCGCCCTCTTGATCACAAAGTGCCCTCCTCCGGCCTCCACGATCGAGATGAAAACCGAGCTCCTCGGCTCACGGGGCCAGCCTTTCGTGGCATATGAGCGCCGGCCCGAATGAGCTGGCTCCTCTTGTCGATTCTATCGTCCGTTTTTCTGGGGCTCTA
>DATEMX010000388.1:0-4949 GCA_035275365.1 Polyangiaceae bacterium
ACCAACCAAGACTTCGCATGCGCGAAGCATAGCACCACCGATCGGTGGAACCCCGTATGGGGGCGCCGCGCGTTACTCCGCCGCGGCGTCGCCTCCTGCCTCGGCGGCGGCGCTGTCCGGCGTAGCCGCTTCGCCTGCCTCGGTCGAGGTGGATGCTTCGCCGCCCTCTTTGGCGGCTGCTTCGGCTGCTTCGGTCGTCGAGGCGTCGGTCGTGCCACCCTCGACGATGGCCGTCCCGGCGCCGCCACCCGTGGAGGCTGCTTCGTCGCTTGCGTCGCTGTCGGCGCTACCGCCGCTGCCCGCCATTCCTGTCGTCGTTGCTGCAGCGGGCGTATCGTCGCCGCACGCTACCGCGGCGATGGAGAGGGCGAGGCTGCCGATGACGAGGTACTTCCCATAGGTGAGATCGTTGCGCACGAGAGCCTTCTTTCGTTGAGGGGCAATGAAAAGGAACGCACGGCCTTGCGCCGGTGCACCCCGAACATGCTGCGAGCGATGTTTCGCTCCGGCTTCACGGCAATGTCACAAGCTTTTTTCGATGCCGATCGACCGTGAGGAGAGGAAACGCTTTCGCGCGGCGCTCAAAGCTGGGTGATCCGAGCGCTTTGGGGCATCGATTCGCTCGCCTCTATGACCTCGGAGCAGCGGAAGGTCACGCGGTCGATGAGCACGGGTGTCGCGTCTCCGAGCGGATCGACCAGACCGATCACCCACGCGTCGACCGCGCTGCCGTCGGCCCGCACCCGCATGCGAACGAAGTGTTTGAAGCCAGGGTGCCCGAGCGCGGCGAAAGCTTGATCGTGGTTCAATCCCCATCGTGCCAGGGCCGCCAGGTAGTATCCGAAGACGAGCGCGCCGCCGAAGACCGACATCGCGAACACCAGGAGCGCTTCGAGCCGCGGCTGAGGCGCGACGGCAAGCCAATGCGTGGCTAAGCCGAACGATACGACCGCCGCCGTGGGGAGCAGGGCCATGACGGCGCCAACCGCGCCGGCCAGCGCCGCGACGACGCGAAATCCCCGCCGTCGCCAGCCGCCGAGCAGCGCGCATACGACGGCCACCAGAGCGGCGGCGCCGACCGACACGACGTCCATGGCCGCTGGGCCGTTTCGCATGCCCATCGCGAGGGCCGGCGCGAACAGCACCGCGAGCGCGAGGTGGGGCAAGAGGCCGGCCCGGCCGCTCGCGACGCGCCACGGGACGCTTCGGAGCAGCCGGTGCGTCGTGCGCGAGCCGGGGAACTCGACGAGCGGAGGCGGCCTCTTCGTACGCGCCACGCGCGCGCCGTGGAGGAAGGCGCCTCCGCCTCCCGCGATGAGGTGGACCGAAGGCCCCATTTCCCAGCGTTCGTAGTGATGCACGTCCCCCGCGATGCACAGCATCGGATGCAGGAGCGGATTGAGGCCGAGCGCCCGGAGCATGCCCATCCCGCTACCGTTCGGTTCCCAGTGGGCACGGAGAGGATCGGGGAGGCACAAGAGAAGGCTTTGCCCCGGCAGAGAGCTGCGGCGCTCCCAGAAGAAGCGCCGCTGCTGGAAGTTGACTTGTCGGAGCTGTCGGTCGACGCCCCAGAGATCGATCCCCGGCGCGAGGGCACAAGCAAAATAGCTCGCCCGCTGCACCGGTTCGTAGCCCACCACGGGGAGCGCGCGCCGCTTCACGAGGTGTTTGCCCATGGCAAACGCTTCCATCCACGAAACGAAGTGGCGCACGGGCCGCTCGGCTCCGGGTGCCGTGCCCTTCCGCCCTTCTCCCGTGGGCGACCTCGCGGCGTCGTCCTCGAGCGGACCCACGCGGGCGCGGAACATGCGCGCGAAGCCGTCGAGCCCGTCGAACCAGTCGTGGTTGCCGGGGATCCCCAGCAAGACGCGCTTTTTGCCGTCGTCGTGCTCGCCGAGGACGCGATTGAGCGGCCCGAGCAGGCGAGCTTCGATCTCCGTGACCGTGGCCACGGGGTAGGCCGTGTCGCCGCCGAAGAGGAGGATATCGCCTCGAGGCAGAGTCATCTCACCGGCGCCGTCGGGCCCGTCGGCCGCGTATTCGCGCACGATGAGCTCGGCGACGGCGCCGCTCACCTCCACGTCGTCGCCCGTGTCGGCGATGTAGTCGATGAAGAGGTCGCGGCCGAGCGCCTCCGTGACCGACGACGCGCCGGGCACAACTTCGCCGAGCACGCGCGCGATTTGGCGTGTCAGCGACGCGGGTGCGTCGGCGTGCATCCAGTCGCGTGAGTCGATGTCTTGCGTGGCGATGGCGCTCGCCACCAGGTGCCAGAGGTGTCCGTAAAACGAGCGGACGCCGAACCAGGGCACGGCGCGGGGCCTCGCTTTGCCGCGCCGAAACACGCGTGGCTCGCCGTCGGGTGGTGGTGCGGCGAGTCGATGGGGGCCGCCGAGTCGCGGAGTGTCCACCGCCACGGCGCTCACTGGCATTACTCTTTCAGTGCTTCTGCGCCGCCGATGATTTCCATCAGCTCTTTGGTGATGGCCGCCTGCCGCGCTCGGTTGTAGTCGAGGGTGAGCGCCGCGATCATCTCTTTGGCGTTCTTGTTGGCCGAGTCCATGGCGGTCATTCGGGCGCCGAGCTCGGAGGCCATGCTCTCGAGCAGCGCGCGTAAGATGGAGATCTCGACGTACATAGGCACGAGCCGGTCGAGCAGCGCAGCCTTGTTCGGCTCGAAGATGTATTCGATGGCGCTCTCGGGGGAGCTCTCGCCGCGCGCGAGCGGCAAGAGCTTCTCGATGGTGACCCGCTGGGTCATCGCGCTCTTGAACTCGTTGTAGATGACGTAGATCGAGTCGACCTCGCCGCGCACGAGGCGCGGCACGACCGTCCTCGCGATGAGGCGCGCTTTGTCGAGATCGAGGTTGTCCCACGCCTTCGGAAAATCGTGAACGATGGGGGCGTTGCGGCGAGCCAAGTAGTCGCGAGCCTTCTTACCGAGGGTGTAGAGCTCGACACCTTGGCCCTTCTCGGCGCGCTCCTTCCACGTGCGCTCCGCCGCCTTGCTGATGTTGGCGTTGAACGCGCCGCACTGACCGCGATCGCTCGACATCACCAGCACGACGACATTTTGCTCGGGCCGCTCGACGAGATAGGGATGGTCGGGCTGTCCGGCCTGCGTTTCGCTCTCCTCGCCTTCGGTGGGCCTTTCGGCGAGGTGAGCGAGCACCTCCTGCGTCTTCACCGCGTAGGGCCGAATGGCGAGGATACGCGATTGCGCGCGGGCCAGCCTCGCGCCTGCGACCATCTTCATGGCGCGCGTGATCTTTTGCGTCGATTTGACGCTGGTGATCCGCTTACGAATGGCCTTGAGCGACGGCATGCTGACCTAGCTCTTCTTGACGGTGAGCTCGAACTTCTCGTTGAACGCCTCGATGACGGTCTTGAGGCGCTTCTTTAGGTCGTCGTCGAGTTGCTTCTTCTTGGCGATGTCGCCCATGAGGGTGTTGTCGGCCGCCTCGACGTGCGAGAGGAGCTCTTTCTCGTAGCGCTGCAGCGAATCGACGGGGAACTTGTCGAGGAGGCCGTTGGTCCCCGCGAAGATGATGACGATTTGCTGCTCGACCTTCTGGGGAACGTATTGCCCTTGCTTCAAAATCTCGACGAGGCGTGCGCCGCGCGCGAGCTGTTGGCGCGACGTGGCGTCGAGGTCGGAGGCGAACTGCGCGAACGCCTCCATGGCACGGTATTGGGCGAGGTCGAGGCGCAGCGTGCCGGCCACGGCGCGCATGGCTTTGATCTGCGCGCTGCCACCGACGCGGCTGACGGAGATGCCGACGTTGATGGCGGGGCGAACGCCCGAGTAAAAGAGGTCGGACTCCAGGAAGATCTGCCCATCGGTGATGGAGATGACGTTCGTGGGGATGTACGCGGAGACGTCGCCCGCTTGCGTTTCGATGATGGGCAGCGCGGTGAGCGATCCGCCGGAGTTCGGATCCTTCACGACCTCGTGGGCCTCGGCGTTCGGCAGGGCCTTCAAAGCCTTAGTGGCGAGCTCGTGTGCTTCGATGCCGCGGTAGGTCTTTCCGTCGACGCCGACCGGCTTGAAGGAGTCGCCCTTCTTCTGCACGGTGAAGATGTCGGCCATTTTGGCGGCGCGCTCGAGGAGGCGCGAGTGGAGATAGAAGACGTCGCCCGGGTAGGCTTCGCGCCCCGGGGGACGGCGGAGCAGGAGCGACAGCTGGCGGTAGGCGACGGCTTGCTTCGAGAGATCGTCGTAGATGACGAGAGCGTGGCGGCCCGTGTCGCGGAAGTATTCACCGATGGTGACGCCCGTGTAGGGGGCGATGAAGAGGAGCGGCGCCGACTCGCTCGCGCCCGCGCACACGACCGTGGTGTAGTCCATGGCGCCGAACTGCTTCAGCCTGTCGACGACCTGCGCCACCGTCGACTGCTTCTGGCCGATGGCGACGTAGATGCAGAAGACGTTCTGGCCCTTTTGGTTGATGATGGTGTCGATGGCGACGGCGGTCTTGCCCGTCTGCCGGTCGCCGATGATGAGCTCGCGCTGCCCGCGGCCGATGGGGATCATCGAGTCGATGGCTTTGATGCCGGTCTGCAGCGGCTCGCGCACCGATTGGCGGGCGATGATGCCGGGGGCCTTGATCTCGACGCGGCGCCGGCTCTTCGAGTCGATGGGGCCCTTGCCGTCGATGGGCTGGCCGAGCGCGTTGACGACGCGGCCGACGACGCCCTCACCGACGGGCACGTCCATGATGCGGCCCGTGCGCTTGACGGTGTCGCCCTCTTTGACGCCCGAAGCGTCGCCGAACAGGGCGACGCCGACGTTGTCTTGCTCGAGGTTCAGCACGAGGCCGAAGAGATCGCCCGGGAACTCGACGAGCTCACCGGCCATCGCCCCTTCGAGCCCGTAGACCCGCGCGATGCCGTCGCCCGTGCTGAGCACCGTGCCGGTTTCCATGACCTGCGCGGCCTTGTCGAAGTTT
>DATEMX010000389.1:0-3257 GCA_035275365.1 Polyangiaceae bacterium
TTCGAGATCGGATTGGTCGCGCGCGGCAAGCGTTGGGGTATCCTCTGGCGCGATCTCAAAGCGCGTGAGGTCGGGCGCCTCCGTTCCTCCGGAAACCGCCGACCGGTGCACCGCGAGCACGCGCGCCGCCCCTACGGCGACGGCGACGTCGGACTCCTCCTGGTAGAGTTCGCCCAGCGGCAAATGCGGTTCGCGAACCTTGCCTTCGCTGCCCTGCTTGGCGCGATCGATCTCTTCGCGAAACGCCTTCGTGATCGAAGGAGGATCGTCGAAGATGAACGTTGCGCCCTCGGGAATGTAGTCGGTCAGGGCCTCGAGCTCGTAGTAGGCCGGCAAGAAACCTTCGGCGCCGAAGAAGGCGCGCCCGCCGGCCACGTCTTCGATGAGCGCGCGCGCACGGCTCGAGGGCAAGTCGACCTTGTCGCAGAGCGACCGCACGACCTCGCGAGCACGGAGGACCTCCTCGGGCATCAAGATCGCCTCGCGCGCTGGTGGAAGCCACAGCTCCTTCTGCTCGAGCGCCTTCTCGCTTCGTTGGAGCGTGGGATCGAACGGTCGCAGCGAGAGTACCAAGTCGCCGTAGAGCTCGAGCCGAACGGGCAGATCGTATGGCGCGGGCCACACGTCGAGCACCGAGCCGCGCACCGCGAACGAGCCCGGATCTTCCACTACGGGTACGCGAAGGTAGCCCGCCGCGGCGAGGCGCGTGACGAGCTTGTCGCGATCGATCTCTTGCTCCGGCACGATCAGCTCGGTGTGCCGCTCGACGATGCGCCGCGGCACGACCTTGCGCGCGAGGCCGGCGGCGGGGACGACGAGGAATCGGAACGGGAGCTTCTGCGCGAGTTGAAAGAGCGTGACGAGCCGCGTCGTCGCGCTGCGACGGTCGGGGTTCACGTCGGCGTAGGGGCTCGCCTCCGGCGGCGTGAAGAGCAGGACCTCGCCCGGCGTTTTGCCCCAAAGGAAACGGAGATCGTCGACGAGCCTCCGCGCGCTTTCCAACTCGGGCGTGACGCACACGACAGGTGCCGGGCCGGCGAGCGCAACCGCGCGAGCGAGCAACGCGGTGGTCGCGCCGGCAGCCCCGGCGACGTGGGTCGCGCCTGGCGTCGCCGCGAGCGAAGCGGCAACGTCGCGCGTGCGCACGACCCTGCGATCGGAAGGCAGCTCCAGCAAGCGAGCGAGATCGATGCGTACGTCGGAGGTCACGGCTTTCCGAGGGCTTCGCTATAGCGCGTCGGCAAGCTCTTGGTAGAGGTAGATGGCGCTCTTCACGGCCTTCTCCCAATCGCCGAGGTGCAGGCTTTCGTTCTCCGAATGCGCGTTGGTGTAAGGATCCTCGACGCCGATGAGGAGCGCCGGCACGCCGCCGAGCTCACGGGCGAACGGTTCCACGAAGGGGATGGACCCGCCGCACCCGATGGTGAGGGCGCGCCGGCCGTAGCCCTTCTCGAGAGCCCGGGCCGCGGCGTGAAACGCCGGGTGGTTCGAGTCGGTGTACCACCAGCCGGCCGCGTGGTCGCTCGTGATACGGCACTCGAGCCCCCAAGGGGTGGCCTCGCGGAGGGCGCGGACGAGCTTGTCTTTCACCTCGCCCGGGTCCATGTCGGGGACGATGCGGATTCCTACCCGCGCCCACGCCGATTCGCAGATGATGTTGCGCGCGTCTTTGCGGCTGCTCGCCTGGATCGCGTTGATGCTAATCGACGGCTGGCGCCAGTTCGTCTCCCAAGGGTGGCGCCCGTGTCCGAGGAGATGGGCCCCCGAGACGAGCCCCGCCTGCTCGCGAAAATGCGCTTCGTCGCCCGGCAACGCGGCGATGCTCGCTTGCTCGGCCGGCGTGAGCGGCCGGACCTTGTCGGCGATGCCGGGCAGCGCGATCGAGCCATCGGCATGGGTGAGCGACGCGAGCATGCGCGCGAGCGCCATCACCGGATCGGGCACGGGGCCGCCCCACATACCGGAGTGTAGCGATTGCCGCAGCGCCACCACTTCGACCTCGCAGGTGACGAGCCCCCGAAGCGCGGTGGTAATCGACGGTGTTCCCGTTTCGAAATTGGTCGTGTCGGTGAGAACGATGGCGTTCGCTTGCAGGAGCTCGGCGTGCTTTCGCAGAAACGCGCCGAGGTGGCCCGAGCCGATCTCTTCTTCGCCTTCGACCACGATCTTCACGTTGAGTGGGAGCGATCCTGCGCCGAGCCAGGCGTCGACGGCCGACGTGTGCACGACGATTCCCGCCTTGTCGTCGGCGGCGCCGCGGCCGTAGAGCCGTCCGTCGCGAAGGGTCGGCTCGAAGGGAGGGCTCTTCCACAGCGCTTCGTCGCCCGCTGGTTGCACGTCGTGATGCGCGTAGAGCAGGAGCGTCGGCTTGCCGGGCGCCTTCAGGATCTCTCCGTAGACGTAAGGATGCGCGCCCTCGATCTCGAGCAACTTCACGTTGCCGAAGCCGCGCGTCGCGAGGAGGTTGGCCGTGGCTTCCGCGCTGCTACGAACGTGCGTCGGCTCGAAGTTCGGGAACGAGACGCTTGGAATTCGCACCAACGTCTCGAGATCGGCGAGGTAGTCTTTCTTTCGTGCTTCGAAGCGGTCGATGGCTTGGTGAACGAGCATCTCGGATGGATAGCGCCATCTCGAACAAAGCGCTTTAGTGCCGCGCGGCCGAAGTCCGGGCAGAGAGATCAGGAGCTAAGAGGATAGCGATGATCGGCGCCGGAGGTGCCGTGGGGGTGGGGCCCTGTTCCGGGCTTGCCCCGGCGGGGATGGGGGCGAAGCCCCCGGAGACCAAGGGATAGTGCCAGGCGGCGAAGCCGCCTCCGCGCGGAGCGCGGGTTTGGCCAAAGTCTGACCAGACTTTGGCCAAACGGCACTAGTCCTCGATGGCCGCGCGCCAGTCGTCCAAGACCCTCATGTTGCCGAGGGTGTCAGCCCAGCTCATGGCCGGCCAAGGCGCCTCGGTCGCGGGCAGCAGATTGGCCACGAGCTCGGCCTCGATGGCGTAGGTCGCCTTTTCGGTGCGGACCTTCCTCCCTTCGGGCGCCATCCCGTCGCGGTGCAGCGTGAAGCTCGATTCGAGTCCGTGCCGGTCGCCGCTCGGGAGCCATGGATTGGGCATGACGAGCTTGCCGGTTTCACCGAACACGATGGCCGTGGTGCCGAGCTCGTAGTGGACGGCGCTCGTCACCTCTGCCGTGAACCCCGAGGCGAATGTCAAAAGCGCGGTTGCGTATTCGTCTACGCCCGTCGGCCCGACGACGCCG
>DATEMX010000390.1:0-7985 GCA_035275365.1 Polyangiaceae bacterium
ATCGTGGTGGACGACGACGAAGCGTGGCATCGGTCGATGCGCCGCGCGCTTCGCGAGTTAGGCGTTCGTCGTGTCTATTGCATGAACGCGGGCGACGACGCCGAGCAGATCCTCGGCGAATTCGATCGCTGCGTCGTTCTCACGGAGCTGAAGCTCGGCGCGCATCGGCTCGGCGGGCTCTCGGTCGTTCAAGCCGCGGAGCGAATCGGTGCGCCGGCCGCGGTCGTGACCGAAGCTCCTCCGCCCGAATGGCACAAGCTGGCGGCGGTCCCGCTGCTGTCGAAGGCCGACGTCAACCCATTTACCCTTCGTGCTTTGCTGCGCGATCTCGAACGCGAGCTCTGAAGCTCCGATTCGGCGCGCCGCCCGAGGAGTTGGTCGCTAGGATGGCGGCCCCATGCTGAGCCGAGCGGCGCAGATCTATCGAGGCACGCGCAAAAAACACGACCTTTGGTTCAACCTCTACATGATGCGCCCCATCGCGGCCTTGGTTGTTGCGGCGGTCGCGAAGACGCCGGTTACGCCGAACCAGCTCACGCTGCTCAACCTCTTTATTTTCGTCGCGGCTGCGATCACGCTGCCTGCGATGCCGAGCTACGCTGGCGGGCTCGTGGCCATGGCGATCCTGGAGGTGAGCTATTGCTTCGATTGCGCCGACGGCATGCTAGCTCGTCATCGCCAAACGGCTTCGAAGAGCGGCCACCTCTTCGATTTTTTTACCGACGAGCTCAAGGCGGTGCTGCTCGCCGGCGCCTTGGCGATTCGTCTCTGGCAAACGGGTGGGTTCGGCATCGACGGACGCCCGTGGGCGAAAGGTGCTCCGGGGTTTCTCGTTCTGGGCATCGTCGGTACGGTGATCGTCGCGTCTGCCATTTCGTTGACCAACTTCGTTCGACGTCCCGAGATCAGCGGACGAGAGTCCACCGTCGAAGCTCACTACGAAACGGTAGAAACGGCGACGCCTCGGTCGTTCGTGGCCAGGGCGATGGCGGCCGTTACCACGTTCTTGCGGTTCTTGAACCACTACCCGAGCCACGTGTGGATCTTCGCGCTCGCCGATCGTCTCGATCTCTTTTTATGGATGTACCTCGTTAATAACCTCCTCTACCTCGGTCGAGGTTGGCTCGGTCTCATCGTCCGGTTCGGGCGGTCTTGAACGACGGCCCCCGTCATAGAAGCGGCAGGAGCGCGCGCTCTACGAGGTCTCGCAGCGGCACGACGAGGTTGACGAGCGGAACCATGGGCAAGGCGATGCCCACGGCGAGGGAGGCGAGCGCCGTCTTGCTCGTGGGAAAGGGAAAGAGCGCTCGCGTCGTGCCCACGGCGGTCTGGAGATCCGCCAGGGACGAGATGTCGGACGTCGCGAGGAGCGCCTCGTCACCGTCGGGTTGGCGCTCGCTTTCGTCGCCGAGCCACCGTTGCTCGAAGCGCCGGCAAACTGCGATCCCGAGGCGATCGTAGGCGAGCGAGGCGCGCTGCTTCAGGACGAAAAGCTTGGGCACGAAGACGATCGAGGGGCCCACGAAGAGCCCCATCAATGCGACGGCGAAGATCGGGAGCGATGTCTTCAACGCATCGGTCGTGGTCAAATGCGCGGCGAGGCGATCACGCCAGCCGGCGGTCCAAACGACCGAAAACACGAACGCGACGAGCGCAAAGCTGGCCTGGGCTTGCGCGAGAAATCCGAGGCCGCCGGCGCGATCGGGGTGAGAAGCCGAGAGTGCGAGGGGGAGACGCGAGGTGCGAAACAAAAACGTCGTCCAGGCGACCAGGCGCCATAACCAACGAAGCAGCACGAAGTCGAGCAAGGGGCGGCTGATCCAGAGGTACCACGCGTCCTTCGCGTGTGAATGGAGCAGGGTGGCGAGGGTCGGCGATCGCGTCCAATCGCCGTTGGCGTCGTGCAGCATCGCGCCGCCGTAGGCGATGAGGAGCGCTGCCACCCTCGCAAACCTGCCCTCGCTCATGGCTGCGACGGTCTTTTGCAGTCCCAGGAAGCTCGCTGCTTGGGGGGGCCGAACGATTCCCGCCTCGACGAAGTGATGCGCGACGCGACCGAGGACGACGCCGACCACGGGCGCTGCGAGGATCGCAGAGGGGCCGCCCACGAGCATGCGCAGATGGTCGGACGTGCGGAGCAGAAATGCCGCGGCCGCGGCCGGCCCCTCGCATGTGGCGAGAACGAGCAGCGGCAACCACGTCAGCGCCACGAAGGCGACGGCGCTGGCTAGGTGCGAACTCTTGCGCCCTTCGTTCCAGTTGCCGCAGCCAAGGCGAAAGAGCGGAGCCGCGCCTAAAAATGAGGCCTCGTTGGCGTCGGGGCGGCGTCGCATAGGAGAGGGGCCGCCTCCAACATGGGCCTCGAATCGCCGTGACGAGTCCGTCCTTCGGTCCCGCGCGCCTCGCGGTCGGACGATGGTCCTTCGGTCACGGTGCGGTCCAAAGGACGCCACGCCGTTCTTCTTGGCGAGACGATGCGCTCGCGAGTGGCACTCGAGATCACGGGCGGAGGTGGGTTACTGAACGATGATGGGGAAGCCGCAGCGCGAGAGGGTGCTCGGGTTGCAACTCACGTCGACGAGCGCCCTGCCCTGGGCGTCGTCGATGGTGCAGGTGCAGGTGCCTTGCGCGCCCGCACAAGCATACGCGTGCCCGTCGCAGGGGCCGACCGTGTGGCAGTTGCAAAAGGCACCAGCATCGGCTTCGCAGATGGCGGTACACACTGGCTGTGCCGCGTCTGCCGGCCTCCCGCCGCCTTGCCCTGACGACGCGTCGGCGACCTTGCCTCCACCTGCCGCCGAAGAGCCGCCCGCGCCGCCGATGGCGGCGTCTTGCCCCGGCTGATTGGCCGCGCCGCCGGTGCCTCCGATGCCGGCTTCGGCGGTGCCGGACTCGCCCGCGTCGTTCTCGCTCTCGCCGCCTTGGGTCGGTGCGATGAGCCCATAGATGGAGAGGTGAGCGAGGTCGGCGGAGACGGCCCTGTTCGCCGCGTCGACCGTCGACGCCAGCGGCTGCCACACCGTTCCGACGGCGTTGCCGATGCGGAGCGCGGATGGCGGTGTGGTCCCTAAGTCTTTGTCTTCGTAGTGCAGCGTGAGCGAAGCCGGTGTCTTGAAGGCGAGCCCGCTCGGGAGAATTTGGACGACGCTGCTCGTTGCGCCCTTCGGCCAAGCTTCGAGCGCGACGATGGACACGGCGACGGACTCGGCGAGCGCGCCGGCCGGAATGGAGAGGGCGATCTTGCCGCCGCTTGCTTCGACGATGCCGCCCGAAGGGCCGATGACCTTGCCCGTCCCGGGGACGCAACGCGTGTTCACGCAGTTCGACCCCGCGGGGCAGTCGAGCACACCGAGGCATTCGTTGGCGCAGAGGTTGTTCAGGCAAATGAGCTGGCCAGCGCACTGCGAGGTGTACGAACAAGGCTGTCCTACGGGAGGGGCCCCGGCGTCGGACACAAGGGCGGGGAGCCCGCCGTCGACGAGCTCGATCGTCTCGGCGCAGGTGCCGGCGACGCAGGTTTGCTCGCGTACGCAATCGCGATCAGCGGTGCACTCGTCGCGGCACTGGAGGTCGAGACCGCAGGTTTGCCCTTTGGGGCAATCGGTGTTGTAGGAGCAGCTCTTCTCTTCCTCCAACTGGCAGACGTGGTACGGGCGATCGCTCGCGACGCAGCGTTGGCCCGTGTCGCAGTCGCGCGACGTCGTGCATTGCATGTGGCATCTGCGGAAGGCGCAGACCAACGGGGTCTGGCAGTCGGTGTTGATGAGACACCCCTCGGCCACGGCCTTTCCCGGCTCGTCACTCGAGCAGGCGCCTGCGATGGCCAAGGTCAAAAAGGAGGCGACTCGAGCCCAGTTTCCCGTCATGCCGCGACCTTAGGCCAAGCTCGCTTTCGTCGCAACGGCGGCTTGGCGGCTCGGCGACGACTGAGGCGCGCGCAAGCGTCATCGCTCATTCGTCATCCGCCCCCGCGGCCGGTTCGGTGATGGGATCCACTTCTTCTAGCTTGGCGACGAACGCCGCGTAAGCGCGGCGGATTCGCCGGAGCGCTGCGGGTGCCTTCGCCGAGATGTCGTGGGCCTCGCCGGGATCGGCATCGAGATCGTAGAGACGAAAGATGTTGGCGTCGACGAGGTGGTGCAGCTTCAAGCTGCCGTCGATGAAGGCGCGCTTGGGGCGGTAATAGGGATTCTTCGGCTGGTCGACGAGTATCGGCGCGTTCGGGAGGTCTCGTCCGAACAGCTCGGGTACGAGACTCGCGCCGCGCGCGCCCGCGGCCGGCGGTAAGGAGGCGAGCTCGAGGATGGTGGGCGTGATGTCGACGTGACTGACCCGCCGGCGGATGCGCCGCGGCTTGGCTCCCGGTACGGCGACGATCAAAGGAACGCGCACGATCTCCTCCCAAATCTCCTTGCCGTGGAAGTAGACGCCATGCTCGCCGAAGGCCTCGCCGTGGTCGCCCGTGATGATGACCGCCGTGCGAGGTGCCATCGGCGATGCTTCGAGCTCCGCGAGAACGCGGCCGACGTGGAAGTCGGTGAAGCGGACCTCGCCGTCGTAGAGATCGCGTGGCTTGGTACCGAAGGTCGAGAGCTCGGGGTGTTCGAGATATTGCTTGTGAGGGTCGAGGAAGTGAACCCATATGAAAAAGCGTCCCGCCGTGAGCCTTCGATCGCGGAGGAGCGCGATCGTGCTGTCGGCCACCCCCTTGGAGGAATGGAAGAGGTCGACGTGCGAGCCGAGAGGAGCGTCGCCCAGCAGAGGGGCCTTGAGAAAGCGATCGAAGCCGTCGATCCAACCGAGCTCGGGCGCGAAAAGAAAGTGAGACGCCGCGCCCGCCGTTTCGAAACCCGCGTCGCGCAGGCGCTCGGCCAAGAGAACGTTGCCCGGAAGAAATTGTACTTCGTGACGATTCGTGCGCGGCATCTCCGACGGGTATCGGCTGGCCATCATGGGCGGCAGCGCGAAGCCCGTGTAGGTGGAGATCGAGTAGACGCGCTCGAACAAGACGGCGCGGCGGGCCAGCGCGTCGATGTTCGGCGATACATCGCGCGCGTAGCCGAGGCACCCCAGGTCGGGGCGCAGCGCGTCGATCGTGATGAGGAGCACGGAGAGATCGCCCGGCAACGTCGCGCGAAACGCCGCCGCGCCATGATCCCGGGTGGGCTCGCCGGGCTGCAGATCCTCGCCGTCACAATCTTCGTCGACGCCGTTGCCCGCGATCTCATGGGCGCCCGGATGTCGCTTGGGGTCGGCGTCGTCGCAGTCGCCGCCGCCGAGCCACCGAGAGAAACCGTCGTTGTCGAAGTCGCCGAGCTTTTGCAACGAACCGAACGACGTCCGCGCGAAGATGCCGTGCTCGAGCACGACGGGGCGGAGCGCATCGCCGCTCGCGGCAAAGGCGCCTACTGCGGCGTCCGACACGAGCAAGATCGCGAGTGTTGCTTTGGCCATCGAGCCGAGGTGCGTGAGCGTCGACGACGCCACGTAGGCGAGACAAAACGCGACGATGGTGACGACGGGCGTCCAATCGAGCGTGTCTTTGCGCAAGAGGCCGACGAACCCGAACGGACCGCGAAGGGCCCGATCGGCGCCGGCGATGAGACCCGGCAGGGCGAGGCAAGACCACGCGACTAGTACGGCAAGAAGAGCCGTGTCCGGACGGGCCAAGAGCGGCATCTTGCGCCCGAGCGATCGCGCCGCCGACGCGACGACGGCGGCAGCGAGACAGGTCAGAGCGAAGAGGGCCGCGGTGAGCAACGCCGAAGCCAGCGCGGCGAGCGACATGTTGCGAAGGCGGGTGCTCATGGCGAGGAACAGATGGAATGACGCCGCCAAGACGAAAGGTAGGGCCACGCCGACGCCGTAGATCCACGGCGCCGTGACGCGCGCGCGAATCCGAGCGATGCGCGAAGGCGGAACGAACACGAGCGCCGCGCATACGCCTACGCCGGCGATCGCGCCGACGGGCACCGCAAGGAGGCCGCTCACCACGACGAATCGCGCAACGTCGAGGCTGCCGTCCGCGCCGACCCCGGCCCGTTGAAGAGAAGCTCCTTCGATGGCGCCGGCCATCAGACCGGCGAGCGATCCGCCCAGCATTGCGTCCTCGAGCCGTCTCAAGGGATCATTGTGCCACGAACTGAACCGCGCGAGACGATCTCGGTCGCCACCAAGTCGCCAAGCCGCCAAGGGAATGCCCCACCCAACCCTTTGGCGGCCTTGGCGGCGACCGGCTTCAACGCCATAACGGGTGCTCGCGCCGGTCAGCGTTCGCTGGGGACGTCGCGGCCTACGGCATGCTGGAAGCGGACCT
The DNA here is from genome assembly GCA_035275365.1 of Polyangiaceae bacterium. Taxonomy (GTDB): domain Bacteria; phylum Myxococcota_A; class Polyangia; order Polyangiales; family Polyangiaceae; genus DASWDH01. Next base: position 6,317 of record DATEMX010000390.1, read on the forward strand.
GGGCGATGCGGAGATCGACCCGCGCGTTGATCGCCTCGAGTCGCGCCCGCGTCAGATCGGTCTCGGCGTCGGTGAGCTCGACGCTCGTGGCGCGACCATTTTGAAAGAGCGAACGGCGCACGCGGTACGACTCCTCCGATGCGGCGAGGCCGCGCGCGGTGCTCTCGATGGCCGCGCGAGCCTCGTGGAGCGAGTTGTTCGCTTGCGTGATTTCCACGCGGATTCCGTCCTCGAGCGCTTGCCGTTGGGCGAGCAGCCCCGACGCCCGCGAGTCGAGCGAGCGCGCGGTGGCCGAGCCCGCGCTGAGGTCGTTGGGTGACCAGGTGATCTGCGCGCCGACGTCCCACGTGGCGCGGAAGCCTTCGGTTTGCGGGAAGATGCGCTGATTGGGGCTCGCGTAGATGATGTCGCCGAAGGCGTCGAGGTGCGGATAGTTGTTGGCTCGCGCGACCTTGGCTTGATCGCGGAGCGATCCCGCGGATTCGTCGAGCGCGCGGACCTCGAGCCGAACGTTCTTCGCTTCGCCCCACGCGGCGGTGAGGTTGACGCTCTCTTTGACCGGCGCCACCTCGGCGTCGACGCTCTCGCCGACCTCGTAGGCGCCGCCCGTTTCGTCGTGCATGGCGACGCGGATTTGCGTCTCGCTGACGTCGGCGAAGTTGTGGGCGCGCTCGAGCAAGAGCTGGCTCTGGGCGACCTGCGATTCGATGCGGAGCACGTCGGCCTTCGACACCGTGCCTGCTTCGAAGGCGTGTTTGGCGTCGACGAGGTGTGCCTTGGCCTGCTCGACCGCCTGTTCGGCGACGACCTCTTGAAGCCGCGCACGGACCCAAGTGTAGTAGCTCACCTTGGCGTCGGAGCTGACTTTGAGGCGTGTTGCTTTCTCCGCGAACGCCGCCGCACGTTGGCTCTTGGTGGCCGCGGCGTGCGCCTGCGGGATGCGCAAGAGATAGTCGGAGATGGGTACGCTGAGCGTGGCTTGGAGGATGTACTGGTTCAAAATGAACGGCAGGGTGAGCTCGCCGAACCGCAAGGGATCGATGGGAGACAGGCGCGTGTAGCGCCCGACGCCCGAGAGCTTGGGAAAGTAGCCGACGAGCGCCTGGTCGACGCCTGCCGCGGCGGCGTCGAGCTCGTCGCGTTTGGCCTTGACGTCGTAGCTCGTTGCTTCGGCGCGTTTGGCCACCGCGTCGGCAGTGAGGCCCCCTGGCCGCCCGAGGACACCGCTGAGCTTGCTGTCGAGCGTCGGCGCGCCGGCTTCGGCAGCGGGCGCGGCGAGCGCGGGGAGAGCAGAGGTGACCATCGCACCAGCGAGGAGGGGACGAAGAAACGCGGAACTGATGATGCGAGACGTGCGGGGGGTCATAGATAGGCTCCGAATCTGGTTTCGCTCCGGTGCTTTTCACGAGGCGTGCCACCCGGTGCAGAGGGTGGCGGGCGCCTGATCGAGTGTTTCGGAGCCGAGGTGCGGACGTTTTGTCGAATGCGTCCGCCAGCGTCAAGACAAGTGTCCGTCGCGCGGACATCTGAAGTGCGGACAGACCCGTTTTCGTCGGGTTTGCCGAGCCTCTCTGGGAGACAAAAAAACCGCGCCCCGGGGAGAAATCGCGGTCCAACGACGACCTCGTGATCTTGGCTCGCGACGACGATCGCAAGTCGACGTTTTCGG
>DATEMX010000391.1:0-2380 GCA_035275365.1 Polyangiaceae bacterium
GCGCGCGAGATCGAGCCCGGGTACGACATGGCCCCGCCCGACATGCAAGAAGACTTCAAAAAGGAAGTCGAAGGCGCGCTCGCCCTCTGGGAAACGCACGGCGAAGGCAAATGGAAAAAGATGCTCCGCGTGCGCGACAGCATCGCCGACATCACGCTCCAGCAGGTGCTCACCCGTCCTGCCGAGTTCGACGTCATCGCCACCATGAACTTGAACGGCGACTACCTCTCCGACGCGCTCGCCGCGCAGGTCGGCGGCATCGGCATCGCGCCCGGCGGCAACATCAACTACCTCACGGGTCACGCCATCTTCGAGGCCACGCACGGCACCGCGCCGAAATACGCCAACCTCGACAAGGTGAACCCCGGCTCGGTCATCCTCTCGGGCGAGATGATGCTCCGTCACCTCGGGTGGCGCGAGGCCGCCGATCTGGTCATCAAGGGGATGGACGGCGCCATCGGCGCCAAGACGGTCACCTACGACTTTGCGCGCCTCATGGAAGGCGCCAAAGAGGTCAAGTGCAGCGAGTTCGGGTCGGCCATCATCGCCAAGATGTAGCTCGAGATCGAATCCAGGAAAGATTCAGGAGATTTCATGTCTACGCGAAAGAAGATTGCGCTCATCGGAGCCGGTAACATCGGCGGAGAACTCGCCAACCTCGCCGTCGCCAAGCAACTCGGCGACGTCGTCCTCTTCGACATCGCCCCCAAGGAGAACTTCGCCAAGGGCAAGGCCCTGGACCTCGAGCAAAACTCGACCGTGCTCGGCTACGACGCGCACGTCACCGGCACCTCGAAGTGGGAAGACTGCGCGGGCGCCGACGTCATCATCGTCACCGCGGGTATCCCGCGAAAGCCCGGCCAGAGCCGCGACGATCTGGTCGCCACTAATCTGCCCATCATTCGCGACGTCGCCGACAACGCCAAAAAGCACTGCCCCAACGCGTTCGTCGTGGTCATCTCCAATCCGCTCGACGCCATGGTCTATGAGTTCAAGCGCCGCACCGATTTCCCGAAAGAGCGCGTGGTCGGCATGGCCGGCGTGCTCGACTCGGCGCGCTTTCAGCTCTTCTTGGCGCGCGCCGCCGGCGTCTCGGTGAAAGACGTCCGCGCGACGGTGCTCGGCGGTCACGGCGATGACATGGTGCCCGTGCTCTCGGCCACCACCATCAACGGCGTGCCCGTCACCGAGCTCATCCCCACGGACAAGATTCAAAGCATGATCGAGCGCACACGCAAGGGTGGAGGCGAAATCGTCGGCCTCATGGGCACGAGCGCCTTCTACGCGCCCGCGTCGAGCGCGATCGCCATGGCCGAATCGTATCTGCTCGATCAGAAGCGCCTTCTGCCGTGCGCCGCCTACCTCACGGGCGAATACGGCTACAAGGACCTCTACATGGGCGTGCCCGTCGTCATCGGGGGCAACGGCGTAGAACGCATCATCGAGCTCACGCTTACCACCGAAGAGAAGGCGATGCTCGAGAAGAGCGCCGCCAGCGTCAAGACGATCGTCGACGTCGTAAAGAAGAACTGAGTGATCGACGCGACGCAGATCCGGTAAGAGGCAGAGCGTCGGCGGTCGTCTCCGCGTAGACGACCGCCGTGCGAGCCAAGCGGTCGTGCCAAGCTCTGCCCCGGGCGTCGACGAGGCTCGCTGCGAACCCCGCGAAGAGCGGCAACGCCGAGACCCAATAGCCGGCGAGCCTCAGCAACGACCTCGCCAGCGTCATGTGCGCGCCGTCGTGGCTGACGACGCGCAACCCGAGGAGCGCTTTGCCGAGCGAGGCGCCGGTGAGGCTCCATGCAAGCGGGAACATGCAGAACGTGACGAGCGCCACGGCGCCGAGGTCCACGAGAATGAGTGCCCTTCGCCCCCACAAGAACGCGTGAAGGCCGAACAGCGTCCACGCCGTGGCGAGCCCATCGGTCACGATGGCCCCCACCAGGTTCACGACGGCGAGATCGATGCCGAACGCGACGAGCCGGCTCACGAACCCGGCGCGCACTCCCGGCACGGCGAGCGGTCCGTAGGTCATTGGCCACGCGCCGGACGCCGCAAGAGCCTCGCCATCACGCGATCGACCCGCGAGTCCGCGCGGCGAACGCGGCCTCGCGCTTCGCTCACGAGCTCCACGGCTACCCCCGCGCTCTGCGTCGAGATGAGGTCGCGGACGGAGTCTTGGCTCTGGAGGTAGCCGACGATGTCGTCGACCAATTCCCTCACGCCGGCATGGTGGCGGAGGTGAGCGACGACATCGTCAGTCAAGTCTCGCAGGGCCCCGCTCGTGCGAAGGTAGCGGACGATCGGATCGACGATACGAGCAATGACCTTTTCGGCGTTCGACATTTTCCCGAAATCATCTCGCCTCCACGGGCGAACG